>DATJSI010000024.1 GCA_035504215.1 Mycobacteriales bacterium | reverse complement strand
CACCTGCTGCGACCCTGATCTGACTCAGCTCGGACGAGCTGTTGGCGCCGGAGCCGAAGAACGAGACCTCACCGATCTCTTCCGACGCCTGCGAGATCGTCAACGCCGCGAGCCCGAGAGCAAGAGAGGCGATCCCGAGCGCGGCCGGAGACCAGACCAGCTGCCACAGGCGACCAGCCAGTCCCGGGTACGCCGGGTACGAACCGTCGTCGTCATCGAAGGGCTCTTCGGTGTGCATCTCGATCATCCGAGTCAGCCCCGCTCCGCCGATCCGCCGCGACTTGTGACGCCAGCCTGTCATGTCGGGGGGTGCGGCCCCCGCAGGAGCGCGGGATACGGCTGAAACGGCGGCGGTCCGAGCCGCCCCGACAGCTGGAAGGGCAAGCTCGGACCACAACCCGGCGGTCCGGTTTCGAGGAGAGCAGCCGAGGGACCGCCCGGACGAGCCCCGGGGTCCAGCCAGGCGCCCCCGGACTCGCGCTGCCCAGGCTACGAACGCGCAGCGCGGCTGGGTAGAGCCGTTCGACCCGTGATCATCACACCGAAGACCCGATCTGAACGCTGCGCCGGGAAGCTCGCGATGCACCGCCGATCAAGCCTCTGCTCCCCCACCTTGGTGATTCGGCCAGGCGGGAAGCCGCACCCGTGGACGCTGCTGCCGTACGACAACGATGGCCGCCACCGCGCCGCCGCACAGCAGCACGAGCAACGGCACATCGTCGATCAGCAGTGCCTTTCGAAGATCGTTGTGGGCATCACGGTTGCACGCCGCCGTAGCGTCAAACAGGCCGTCAGGGTTGCTTCGACTGCGAACCGGGTCCGGGCTTGGGTGCAGCGCGGTCGCGAGAACCGATCGGTTGCAGGTGTACCCCGCCGCATCCGCAGCCGGTGGCCGGCTGAGGAACAGGTAGGTGGGAAACGACACGAGCGCCAGCCACGCCGCGACAGCCACGGCCACTCCGACCACGACCCTCCGCACGCGCTGAGTGTAGGCACGAGTGACCGTTTGCCCAGATCGCACTCCTACGAGACGAGCGTCCGCCTCTTTGTCTCGCTTGAATAGAAAATCAGGCGTTGATCGCCTGACGCAGGAGCGACCACGCCGCCCAGGGCTGAAATCACGTCGCCGGAGACGAGCGGCTTAGGCGCCGTCTTAACAGCACCCTCAGCGTTGACGAATCTGAGCCCGACCGGACAATGATCCGCGCTCGGGACCCAAGCGATGAGGTTGTTCAAGACCGCCGGAACCCCTTTGGCGCAGTGCGTCGTCTTGACAATCAACTTCCCGTGAAGACTGTAGAGCCGCAGGCTCGGCTTGAGGCCGCGATAGACCGCGCACACGATCCTATTGCCAGTCGCATTTGGGCAGACCGCAGTGCTGTGGGCCTTTCCTTCGCTAATGAGAGTATGGAACACCCCAGGGTGAGCCAGACTCACCCACTTCGCGGCGCCGTTACCGCTTCCGTCAGTCGGATTATAGGCAACCACCTCGCCGTTGGCGTAGATGGTGTTATATTGTGCGCCACGGGGAAATGGTGCGCCGAGTATCGTGACCTTGCCGCTAACGGTGACGCTCTCGAGTGTTCTGCCCTGTGCGTTCGTCGTGTTTATCCATCCCGATGGGGTTGCAGTGAATCCGCCATGCGTCGACCCATGCGCCCCCGTCAGCAGATCTCGCCACCGGAAGGTAGCGTTTGCGTTGGGATTACTCGGGTTGCTGTCTTCGTACACGAGTATGGATCCAGCCAGGCTGAATGCATAGGCATTCGCCGACACTGTCGTAACCCGGTGGGGCTTTCCGTGTCGAGTGAGATAGTACAAGACCAGACTATTAGCCCTATTCGTATCAACCGCCGAATACACCACGTATTTCGCGTCACCTGCCTCGACGTACAACCGGGGGTGAGGTTTGGGTGTGACCGCGCTTCTTTGGGAATGGCTAGATCGCTTGATATGTGCGTGCGACGCAGCGTACCCCGCAACACCAACGCTCATTCCGGTCAGCGCTAAGGCCGCGGTGATCACAGCAACGAACACGATACGTACCCTTGTCACCACGGCTAACCCGGCTGGTAAAGGCCCCATTGGCGTGCGCCCTTTGCATTATCTGTGATCGTGCACGTGCCCTCACCGGTGTGCGGCAGGATCTCTTAACTAATCGTATACAGGTAGCTGCGTGCGAGGTACGAGGGTTCGGATCTCCCTCATTGGCTAGCGTCCGGGTGGTTGTCGTACAGATCGGGAGGGCCCGTGCCGCGGACTCGCGCTCGGCTGGCGACCCTTGGGCTGCTCGTGGTCACGGCGATCTGGGGGTCGACGTTCGTCGTGGTCAAGCACGCGGTCGAACGCATGCCGGTGATGGACTTCCTGGCCTGGCGGTTCGCGATCGCGACGCTCGTGATGTTCGCCGCGCGCCCGCGGGCGGTCCGCTCGCTCGACGGGCGCGGCCGCCGCGCAGCGTTCATGCTCGGTCTCGCCCTCGGCGCCGGCTACATCGCGCAGACGATCGGGCTGCAGCACACCCGCGCATCCATATCGGGCTTCATCACCGGGCTGTTCGTCGTCTTCACCCCGCTGTGCGCGGCGGTCCTCCTGCACCGGCGGCTCGACCGGATGACGTGGCTCGCGGTTGCCCTCGCCACGGTCGGGCTCGGACTGATCTCGCTGAACGGCTTCTCGATCCAGGGTGGCGAGGCGCTCACCCTGCTCTGCGCGCTGGCCTTCGGACTGCACATCGTCGGGCTCGGCGAGTGGTCGTCGTCGCACGACTCCGGCGGGCTCGCGATCATCCAGCTGGCCACTGTCGCCGTGCTGTCGATCGTCATCGCCGCACCGAGCTCACTCGCACCGCCGCCCGACGCGGCGGTCTGGGGCGCGGTGCTGATGACCGCGGTTGCAGCGACCGCGCTCGCCTACTTCCTGCAGACCTGGGCGCAGACCCATCTCACTCCGACCCGTACGGCGGTCGTGCTGACGATGGAGCCGGTCTTTGCGGGCATCTTCGGTGTGGCGTTCGGTGGCGACCGGCTCGGCCCGCGGATCATCGTCGGCGCCGCGCTGGTCCTGATCGCGATGTACATGGTCGAGCTGGACCCCCACCGGACGGGTGATGCGCAGCCGGCTGCGGTCGAGTAGCATTCCTCACGTGGCACGCTGGTTCTTTAGCTATTACGCCGAGCCCGGGCTTCCGCTCGGTCAGGTGGAGTAGCTGCGCGCTCCGCACTGACGAGCCCCGGGCAAACCGCCCGGGGCTTTTTTCGTGCTCCTGATCCCGAGAAAGAGACAGAGCGATGGTGGTGGTCATGTCATCGGAGGCGACGGCCGACGAGCTGGACGCTGTGGTCCGCACGGTGCAGGCCGCAGGTGGCTCGGCGTTCGTGAGCCGCGGCGTGCACCGCACGATCGTCGGCCTGGTCGGCGACGTCGAGCAGTTCGAGACGCTCAACCTCGACGCGTTACCCGGCGTCAGCAACGTGGTCCGGATCTCCGCGCCCTACAAGCTGGTGAGCCGCGAGAACCATCCCGACCGATCGACAGTGTCGGTGGCCGGCGTGCCGATCGGTCCGGACACCTTCACATTGATCGCCGGCCCGTGCGCGGTCGAGACGTCGGAGCAGACGGTGAGCGCAGCCAGGATGGCAAAGTCCGGCGGCGCAGCGCTCCTCCGCGGCGGCGCCTTCAAGCCGCGAACGTCGCCGTACGCCTTCCAAGGTCTCGGCGAGGCCGGCCTCAAGATTCTCGCCGAGGCCAAGGCAGAGACCGGACTCCCGATCGTCACCGAGGTCGTCGATGCGCGCGACGTCGACCTGGTCGCCGAGTACGCCGACATGCTGCAGATCGGCACGCGCAACATGCAGAACTTCGCGCTGCTGCAAGCCGCCGGCCACGCAGGCAAGCCGGTCATGCTCAAGCGCGGCATGAACGCGACGATCGAGGAGTGGCTGATGGCCGCCGAGTACATCGCTCAGCGCGGCAACCTCGACATCGTCTTGTGCGAGCGCGGCATCCGTACCTTCGAGACCGCCTACCGGAACACCCTCGACATCAGCGCGATCCCGCTCGTCCAGTCGCTGTCGCACCTGCCGGTCATCGCCGATCCGTCACACGCGGGCGGCCGCCGCGAGCTGGTCGTGCCGCTCGCCCGGGCGTCGATCGCGGCCGGGGCGGATGCGGTCATGGTCGATCTGCATCCCGAGCCGGGCACTGCTCTTTGTGACGGCCCACAGGCCCTGGTCGACGTCGACCTGCAAGCGCTCGCCGCCGCTGTTCGGGATCTGCCGCCACTCGTCGGCAAGCGACCGGTAGTGGCGCCTTAGCGGGGCATCGCCCTAGCTCGCAAGCGCGCTGCGAATCACCGCGATCGCGCGGTCGATAGCTGCGTCGTCGACATCGAGGTGCGTGACGAGGCGCACCCAGTGCGGCGCCATGGTGGAGATCAGCACGCCCTCCTCGCGACACACCGCGTCGAGCGTCACCGCATCGATGCCGGATCCCGTGACGTCGAGCATCACCATGTTGGTCTCGACCGTGCCCGGATCGACGGCGTCCGGCGCGACGTCCGCGATCGCGACCGCGAGCCGCTTCGCCCGCTCGTGGTCCTCAGCCAACCGCTCGATGTGATGGGCAAGGGCGTAGCGCCCGCCGGCGGCGATGATCCCGGCCTGCCGCATCGCACCGCCGAGCCGGTGCCGCAGCTCGCGCGCCTCCTCCACACGGTCGGCGTCCTTCATGAGTACGACGGACCCGACCGGTGCGCCGAGCCCTTTGCTCAAGCACACCGACATCGTGTCGAACAGCACGCCGTACTCGGAGAGCGAGACGCCGCTCGCCACGTGCGCGTTCCAGACCCGCGCGCCGTCGCAGTGAAACGCCAGTCCGTACTGGTCGACCAGGCCGCGCAGCTCCCGAAGGAGCGAGAGCGGATAGACCGCTCCCCCGCCACGGTTGTGCGTCTGCTCGACCTCGAGCGCGACGGTCGGGACGGCGTGGAAGCCGGCGACGCGGATCTGTGGTTTCACCACCTCGGGGCTCAGCAGCCCGCGCGGGACGACCATCGTCCGGGTCTGGATCCCACCCTGGGCGGCGAGACCCCCGCCTTCGTAGCTCACGACATGCGCGTCGGCGTCACACAGCAGCTCCTCGCCGTGAGTGCACAGCATCCGCAGCGCGATCTGGTTGCCCATCGTCCCGGTCGGGACGAAGACGGCGGCAGCGTGCCCGAACAGGCCGGCGACCTCCTCCTCGAGCGCGTTGATCGTGGGATCCTCGGCGTAGACGTCGTCACCCACCTCCGCCTCGGCCATCGCCTTGCGCATGGCCTCGGTCGGGCGCGTCACGGTGTCGCTGCGCAGATCGACGATCGCGGGCACTGGCGTTGCCTCCGGGCTTCAGGATCCGAGTCGACCTAACCTATCCGCGTGCCCCGCGACGTCGTCGCCCTCGTGTCGGCTGACGACTTCGTCAGCGCGATCCGGGTGTACGCCGACCGCGTCAACGACCTGCTTCGCCGAAGCGGAGCGCCGGCCATCGAGGCGATCGAGTTCGCGGAGAACCAGGCCACCGCCCTCCTCGACGCGGTCGTGACCGTCCCGGAAACCGTGATCGACCTGGCCGGCTGGTGGTTCGCGCGGGCGATCGAGCACAGCAGCGCCGGCGGCGGGCCGGGCAGTCTGGCAGCCGTCGAGGACCCGGTCAGCCTGCTCGCCGGGACACCCGGTGAGGCCGACGTGCGGGTGGCGCTGGCCAGCCTCGTGGAAGCCGAGCGCTCGGCCGTGGTTCTCCGTGACTGCTACGACCTGCCGCCGCAGGCGGTCGGCGTCGCGCTGCGGCGCGGCTTCGGCCCGGCCGCGGAGCTGACCGCAAGCGGCCGGCTGCATCTGGTCGCGGCGTACGACTGGAAGGACGCCCCGGATCTCTCGGCACACGAGGGGCGGACGACGGTCGACCTGGTCTCACTGAGCCGGCTCGCAGAAGGCACACTCGAATCTCCCCGCGCCGCGCCGCTGCGCCGCCACACGATGACCTGCGCGGCCTGTGAGGCGGTGGTCGAAGCACTCGCGCGTGGGCGGCGACTTGCCGCCGGCCTGCCGATCAGCGCGATGGACGACGACGCGCGGGAGTCGATGATCGTCCGGATCGCGATCCGCGCGGAGGCGCTCCTGCCGAGCCACGAGGCGGTCCTGCAGGCGGTCGACGACGACCACGATCCAGGGCCGGCCGTCTCGCCGGTCATCGCCGTCGTGGTGCTGGTGCTGGCGATCACGCTCGGCATCGCCATCGGCGTCCTCAGCCACTGACGCCGCCGACCTCGCCCTGGCTCAGCCGCCGTGCAACATCCCGGCGACCAGGAACGCGAGCTCGATCGCCTGCCCGGTGTTGAGCCGAGGGTCGCAGGCGGTTTCGTACCGTCCCCCGAGGTCGGCATGGTCGATGTCGTCGGCGCCACCGAGACATTCGGTGACGTCGTCCCCGGTGAGCTCGACATGAATGCCACCCGGCGTGGTTCCGAGCGCGTGGTGCACATCGAAGAAGCCGCGTACCTCCTCGATGACGTCATCGAAGCGACGGGTCTTGTAGCCGGTCGTCGAGGTGATCGTGTTGCCGTGCATCGGGTCGCAGATCCATGTCACGGTGAGGCCGGCTGCCTCCACGCCCCGCACGAGAGTCGGCAGCGCGTCCCTCACCCGGGCCGCGCCCATCCGCGTGATGAAGCTGACCCGGCCCGGGACGCGGTCGGGGTCGATCCGGGCCGCGATCGCGACGGCCTCCTCGACGGTCGCCGTCGGACCCAGCTTGACCCCGATCGGGTTCGCGATGCCGGCGGCGAACTCCACGTGGGCGCCGTCAACCGCGCGCGTGCGCTCACCGATCCAGAGCATGTGCCCCGACCGGTCGTAGGCAGCGTCGCGGTCCCCGTCGTGCCTCGTGAGCGGTTGTTCGTAGTCGAGCAGCAGCGCCTCGTGGCTCGAGAAGAACTCCACGCCGTGCATCGAGGCCTCGTGGTCGAGGTCGACACCACACGCGCGCATGAAAGCCAGCGCCCGGTCGATGTCCTGCGCGAGCTGCTCGTAACGCTCGCCGGCCGGCGAGCGCCGGACGAAGTCCTTGTTCCAGTCGTGCACGAGCCGAAGGTCGGCGAGGCCACCCGTAGTGTGCCGGGCGAGCAGCTCGAGGGTCGCGGCGCTGGCCTGGTAGGCGCGCACCATCCGGCGCGGATCAGGGACCCGCGCGTCCGGAGTCGCCGCGAGGTCGTTGACCGCGTCACCGCGGTACGACGGCAACCCGGTGAGCGCTTCGATGTCGGCACTGCGCGGCTTCGCGAACTGCCCCCCGATCCGGCCAATCTTGACGATCGGCAGCCCCGCGCCGTAGGTCAGCACGACCGCCATCTGCAGGATCGTGCGCAGCTTGTCGCGCACCTGACCGTCGGTCACTCCGGCGAAGGTCTCCGCGCAGTCACCGCCCTGCAGGACGAACGCCTCGCCACGAGCGGCGGCAGCGAGCCGGCCGCGCAGCGCGTCACAGGCCGCCGGCTCGACCAGGCCGGGCACGCTCGCCAGCTCGTCACGGACGGCGGCGACCTCGGCGAGGTCGGGCCAATCCGGCTGCTGGGCGGCGGCGGGCACCGAACAAGACTAGGTGGCGCAGGGTGCCGGCCGAGGCGCCGGTCAGCCGAAGAAGACCTCGACCTCGGCGTAGCGGTCCGGCGACACCGTCTTCAGCTCACGGGTCGCCTCGGCGAGCGGGACACGGACGATCTCGGTCCCGCGCAGTGCCACCATCACCCCTGACTCGCCTTCGTGCACGGCGTCGATCGCGTGCAGGCCGAAGCGCGTGGCGAGGACGCGGTCGTACGCCGTCGGCGTGCCGCCGCGCTGCACGTGTCCGAGGACGGTTGCCCGTGCTTCCTTGCCGGTCCGCTGCTCGATCTCGCTGGCGAGCAGCGCGCCGATGCCGCCGAGCCGGACGTGACCGAACGCGTCGACCCCCTGGTCGAGCAGTGCCATCGTGCCCTCCGCCGGCGTCGCGCCTTCGGCGACCACGACGATCGGCGAGTAGTGCGATGCAAACCGGTGCTCGATGTAGGCGCAGACCTGCGCGATGTCGAACGGGCGCTCCGGGATGAGGATGACGTTCGCACCACCGGCCAGACCCGAGTGCAACGCGATCCAACCGGCGTGCCGGCCCATGACCTCGACGATGAGCACCCGGTGGTGCGACTCGGCCGTCGTGTGCAGCCGGTCGATCGCGTCGACTGCGATCTGGACCGCGGTGTCGAAGCCGAAGGTGTAGTCGGTGGCGCCGAGGTCGTTGTCGATCGTCTTCGGTACGCCGACCACCCGCAGCCCTTCACCCGCGATCGCGGTCGCGACGCCGAGGGTGTCCTCGCCGCCGATCGCGATCATGGCGTCGACTTCGAGGGCGACGAGGTTGGCGCGGATCTGCTCGACGCCGCCGTCGACCTTGAGCGGGTTCGTCCGCGACGAGCCGAGGATCGTGCCGCCGCGAGGCAGGATGCCGCGCGTGGTCGACACGTCGAGCGGCATCGTGAGGCCCTCGAGCGGGCCTTTCCAGCCGTCCCGGAAGCCGACGAAGCTGTGGCCGTAGATCTCGCTGCCCTTGCGCACCGCCGCCCGGATCACCGCGTTGAGACCGGGGCAGTCACCGCCACCGGTCAGCACTCCGATTCGCACAAGGGCAGCCTAGGGCGCGCGGTAGCCGACGCCCTACGCTGCGGCATGACCTTCTCCATCGTCGCGACCGACGGAACGGCCTGGGGCGTTGCTGTCGCGTCCAAGTTCCTCGCGGTCGGCTCCGCCGTACCCGCCGCCCGGGCGGGAGTCGGCGCGATCGCAACACAGTCCTACGCCAACCTCGCCTACCGGCCGCAGGGGCTCGCTCACCTCGCTGGCGGGCTCGGTGCGAAGGAGACTCTCGACGCGCTCACCGCGGCCGACGACGAACGCGAACAGCGTCAGGCCGGGATCGTCGACGCCCAGGGCCGGGCTGCGTCGTACACCGGCAGTGGTTGCCATCCCTGGGCCGGCGGCATCACCGGCGACGGCTACGCGATCCAGGGCAACATCCTCACCGGGCCCGAGGTCGTCGAGGCGATGGAGCAGGCCTGGCTGGCGAGCGACGATCGCGCTCCGCTCGCAGAGCGGCTCCTCGCGGCGCTGACCGCAGGCGATGAGGCAGGCGGCGATCGGCGTGGCCGGCAGAGCGCCGCGCTGCTCGTTGCGTCGGTGGACGGCGGGTACGCCGCGACCTCCGACATCCAGGTCGACCTGCGGGTGGACGACGCAGCTCACCCGGTGTCCGAGCTGGCTCGGCTGCTGGATCTGCACGAGGTGCTGTTCAGCAAGGCCGACCGGTCGGAGTACCTCGACGTGACCGACGAGATCGCCGCAGAGGTCGCCGGACTGCTGACCGCGGTCGGCCACCCGCCGACCGGAGCGGACGTGGACTCGGTGGGGCTGGCGTTGTGGGACTGGGCCGGGATCGAGAACCTCGAGAACCGCGTGCTGCAGGAGCCGAAGATCGACCCCGTGGTCCTGCAGATCCTGCGCGACAAGGCCGCCGCAGCCGCGCAATGACCGTTCTCGCGATCGATGCCGGGACGACCGGCGTGACGGCCTTGCTCGTCAACGAGGACGGCGCGGTAGCGGCACGTGGCTACCAGGAGTTCCCGCAGCATTTCCCGCAGCCGGGCTGGGTGGAACACGACCCGGAGGACATCTGGCAGGCGACGCTCTCGGCGTGCAGGGACGCTCTCGAGTCCGGTCCGCCACCGACGGCAGTCGGGATCACCAACCAGCGCGAGACGGCAGTGCTCTGGGACCGGGAAACCCTCGCGGCCCCCCGGCGGGCGATCGTCTGGCAGGACCGGCGTACCTCGGCGATCTGCGACCGGCTCCGCGATGCCGGCAGCGAGGGTCGGGTGCGGGAGCTGACCGGCCTGCGGCTCGACCCTTACTTCACCGGCACGAAGCTGACCTGGCTGGCCGAGAACGACCGGGCGGCGTGGTCGGGCGTCACCGACGGCCGGGTGGTGATCGGCACCGTCGACTCCTACCTAGTGGCCCGCCTCACGGCCGGTGCAGTCCACGCGACCGACCCGAGCAACGCGAGCCGAACGCTGCTGTTCGACATCGTCGCGGGCGACTGGAGCGACGAGCTGTGCGAGCTGTTCACGGTGCCGCGCTCGGCACTCCCCGACATACGCCGGTCCTCGGGCGAGTTCGGCCGCACCGACCCGGCGGCGTTTCTCGGCCTCGATCTCCCGATCGCCGGCATCGCCGGCGACCAGCAGGCGGCACTGTTCGGCCAGGCCTGTTTCTCCGACGGGGACAGCAAGTGCACGTACGGCACGGGCTCCTTCGTCCTCGTCAACACCGGCGAGCGTGTCGTCCGCTCGGACGCGGGCCTGCTCACGACGGTCGCGTGGGACATCGGCGACGGCCTGGTCTACGCCCTCGAAGGCGCGATCTTCGTCACCGGCGCGGCAGTCCAGTGGCTGCGCGACGGTCTCGGCATCATTGCGAGCGCCGCCGAGTCGGAAGCGCTCGCAGCATCGGTCGAGGACTCCGGCGGCGTCGTCTTCGTGCCCGCGTTGACCGGGCTCGGTGCGCCGCACTGGCGCCCCGAAGCGCGCGGGATGATCCTCGGCATCACACGCGGCACGACGAGCGCGCATCTCGCCCGGGCGACTCTCGAAGCCATCGCCTACGAAGTCCGGGACGTCGTCGAGGTCATGACCCGCGACGCGGGTATCGCCGTACCGACGCTATCGGTCGACGGCGGCGCCGCAGCCAACGACCTGCTCTGCCGGCTGCAGGCCGACGAGCTCCAGGTGCCGGTACGCCGACCGGTCGTCGCCGAGACGACCGCGCTCGGTGCGGCATTCCTCGCCGGGCTCGCCACCGGCGTGTGGTCGTCCACCGACGACCTCCGCGACACCTGGCAGCTCGACCGCCGCTTCGAACCGGCCGAACGCGACGACGCCGGCTATCAGCGATGGCAGGACGCGATCGCCCGCCTCACGCGCTAGCCGCCGACCGCCGACCGCGCCGCCGATTGGCGACCGTTTCAGCACACAACGCTCCCTCCTCAGGCCGCGAAGTCGCCCAGGTGCACACGAAGAGGCACGCGTCGACAGGCGTTGTGTGCTGAAACGAAAACCCCAACCACCAATGGCTGAGCTCGACGTTTCAGCACACAACGCTCCCTCACAAAGGGACGACAACGCGAAGCAGCGCACGAATCGGCACGCGTCGACAGGCGTTGTGTGCTGAAACGGCGGCGGCAGCGGCGGGCGAAACGTCGGCGCGGTGGCGGCGCGGAGGCGCGGCGGGTTAGCTCGCCTTGCGTTCGGCGTACGGCGAGTCGGCGACCAGGGACTCGAGCGCGGCGGCGCGGGCGTCGGCGATGTCTTCCTTCGCCTTGGTCGCGTACTGGTCGACGTACTCCTGGCCGGAGAGCAGCATCAGCTCGTACATGATCTCGTCGGTGATCGAGCGGAGCACGAACCGGTCGTTCTCCATGCCGGCGTAGCGGGAGAAGTCCAGCGGCTTGCCGATCCGGATGCCGACCCGCATCACGCGCGGAATCACCTGGCCGGGCGGCTGGATGTCGAAGGTGTTGATCATTGCAACAGGGATGACGGGGACGCCCGCCTCGAGCGCCATCCGTGCGATGCCGGTCTTCCCGCGGTAGAGCCGGCCGTCCGGCGAGCGGGTGCCCTCCGGGTAGATGCCGAGCAGCTCGCCCCGCTTGAGGATCCGCACGCCGGCGTCGAGGGCGGCCTCGCTGGCCCGGCCGCCGGAGCGGTCGACCGGGACCTGGTTGATGCCCCGGAAGAACGCGGCCGTGAGCCGGCCCTTGAGCCCGCGACCGGTGAAGTAGTCACCCTTCGCCAGGAAGGTCACGCGGCGATCGATCTCGAGCGGCAGGAAGAACGAGTCCGAGAACGAGAGGTGGTTGCTGGCGAGAATCGCGCCGCCGCGAGCGGGGACGTTCTCGAGGCCTTCGACCCAGGGGCGGAAGATCGACTTGAGGACCGGGCCGATCGCGATGTGCTTGAGGAACCAATAGAACACCGCCCGCCTCCTCCCTGCCACCGCCGATCAGTCGATCCTAGCGAGCCTCGTCCCGCCTCGGTTCCGCCGAGCGCGTGGCACCATCAAAGGGTGACAGAGTTCGCGCCCAGCGACGCGGCGCCATTCGCGGCCGACGGCGACCGGGTCGGCGCGGTCCTGTGCCACGGCTTCACCGGAATGCCCGGGAGCCTGCGCCCGTGGGCCGAGGCGCTCGCGGCAGCGGGCCGCACCGTCCGGCTCCCCTTGCTGCCAGGGCACGGGACACGCTGGCAGGACGCCAACCAGGTCAGCTGGCAGGACTGGTACGCCGAGCTTGAACGCGCGTTCGATGAGACCCGGGCCCGCTGCGACCGGACCTTCGTCATGGGCCTGTCGATGGGTGGCACGCTCACGCTGCGGCTGGCCGAGCAACGCGGCGCCCAGATCGCCGGCATCGTCGTGGTCAACCCGTCGCTGTTCACGACCCGCAAGGACGCGAAGCTGCTGCCGGTCCTGCGGCACGTGCTGCCCTCGCTGCCGCCGATCGGGAGCGACATCAAGGCCCCCGGTGCGGTCGAACCGGCGTACGACCGGCTGCCGGTCAAGGGCGCGTTCCAGCTGGCCAAGCTGTGGGCGCTCACCAACGCGGACCTCGACCGCGTCACGCAGCCGCTGCTGGTGATGACCAGCCGCGAGGATCACGTCGTCGAACCGGAGAACTCGGTCCGGCTCATGGCGGGATCGGGCTCGATCGACAAGCGCCAGCTCTGGCTGGACGACAGCTACCACGTCGCGACGCTCGACAACGACCTGCCGCTCATCATCAAGGAGTCGCTCGCGTTCATGGAGGCGCACGCCGGCGGAGCCGAAGGCTAGGCGCGGCGATGGTCGAGCACGGTCAAGGCCCGCGGCCAGGATCACGCGACAACGGCCTGCGCTGCGCCGGGTACGTCGCGGTCGGAGACGTCGACCCGCGGGTCGCCGACGACCTGCTCGAGACCCTTCGCGCCGAGGGCATCGCGGCCTACGTCGCCCCCACTCCGGGGGTCAGCGGCGGCTACCTCGAGGTCCAGATCCCCTCCCAGCTAACCGACCGGCTCTACGTGGACTCGAGCCAGACCGACCGCGCCTCGGAGCTACTGGCGAGTGCGCCCGCCCGCTCCCCCGCCGTCCCGCCGCCGCCGAGTGACCACGAGATCGACTTCGAGCACGAGTGGCGGCACCTGGTCGGCGTCCTGCAGGCCGGCGACGAGCCGTCCGACCTGCCGTCGCCGCCGGCGCCCGACCCGGAGGTCGACGAGCACTTCGTCCCGCCGCCGCCACCGCCCCTTCCGCGACTGCGTGCCGTCACCATCGGCTCGCTCGCCGCGATCATCGCCGGCCTGGTCATCCTCATCACCGGGCTCGATGGCGGCGGCCTGGTCTGGCTCGCGATCCTCGCGATCCTCGGCGGCGGCGGCTCGTTGATATACCACGTGAAGGAAGGTCCGCCCACGGACTCCGGCTGGGACGACGGAGCGGTGGTCTAGCGCCCCTGCGCCACAGCTCGGCTCGGCAACGTACGACGGCCGACCCTCTACAGTCGTGCCGTGCAGTTCACGGAGACAGTGGAAATCACCGGCCATCTGATGGACTCGGGCGTTCTCGCGCGGGTGCTCGACGACGTTCTCGAGTACGGCGGTGACTACACCGTCGAGCGGATCGACCTCGGCAAGGCGCACGAGGACGAGTCGCACGCGGTGATCCTGGTCGGCGCGGAGAGCAACGACCAGCTCAGCCGGATCCTCATGCGGCTGCAGGTGCACGGCGTCAACCAGGTCGATCCCGGTGAGGCGACGACGAGCGAGGCGCCGGCGGACGGCGTGTTCCCCGAGGACTTCTACTCGACGACCAACCTCGAGACCGTCGTACGCCTGGGCGGCCAATGGGTGCCGGTCGAGCAGCCCGAGATGGACTGCGGGCTGCTGGTCTCGGGCAACCGCGTCCGCACCGTCCCCGTCAGCGACGTCAAGGCCGGCGACCGCATCGTGTGCGGTGCCAGTGGCATCCGCGTCGTACTTCCGGTCGAGGGCCACAAGAAACTCGAGGGCGACTTCGAGTTCATGAGCTCGACCGTGTCGAGCGAGAAGCCGCAGGCGTTGCTCGTCCGGCAGATCGCCGACCGCATGCGCGAGGTCAAGGGTGAGCACGGCCGGATCCTGTGGGTAGCCGGTCCGGCCGTCGTGCACACCGGTGCCGCCACGCCGATGGTGGCACTGGTCGAACACGGCTGGGTGGACGTGCTGTTCAGCGGGAACGCACTCGCCACCCACGACATCGAGTCGTCGTTGTTCGGCACTTCGCTCGGCGTCGATCTCAACGCAGGCGTGGGAGTCATCCACGGCCACGAGCACCACATCCGCGCGATCAACGCGATCCGCGCCGCGGGCTCGATCAAGCAAGCGGTCGACACCGGCGTCCTCACCGGCGGTGTCATGCACGCGATGGTCAAGGCCGCCAAGCCGTTCGTCCTGGTCGGATCGGTGCGTGACGACGGACCGCTGCCCGACGTCTACACCGACGTCATCGAAGGCCAGCGGGCGATGCGCGAGCAGCTCCCCGGCGTCGGCTTCGCCATCATGGTGGCGACGATGCTGCACTCGATCGCGACCGGCAACATCCTGCCGGCGTCGGTGCCGCTGATCGCGGTTGACATCAATCCGGCGACCGTCACGAAGCTCGCCGACCGCGGCAGCGCGCAGGCGGTCGGCATCGTCACCGACATCGGGCTCTTCCTCGAGCAGCTCGCGCACGAGCTGGTGCCCGACTACACGAGAAGCTAGCCGCTGTGCTGCCGGAGCACCGCGAGCACCGGCAGGTGATCACTCGCCCGCGTGGCGCTCGGCGGCGCAAGCACCTCGCAAGCAACCACATCCACCGCCGGACCGGCGAAGACCGCGTCGATCCTGCGCTGTGGCGTACGCGCGGGCGCGGTCGCGCCTGAGCCGGCGCCGGCGACTGCGAAGCAGTCCTGCATCCGCTCGCTGAAAACGGAGTACGCCGGACTGCCGGCGACATCGTTGATGTCCCCACCCACCACGAGCGGCGGGTCGGTGTCTTCGCCGACCAGCTCGACGAGCAGCGGCACGTGCCGCTCCCGCTCCGCGGGATCGGTGCTCAGATGCAGGTCGAGCACTCGCCAACGCTGTCCCGCCCGCCGCAGGATCGCACCGACCGCCACCCGCTGGTGGTGGCCGGGCAGTCGCGGCAGCATGGTGAACGTCGTACCCAGCACGTCGACCCGAAGCGCGACAAGGATGCAGAGCCCGCCGGGACGGTCGGCGGTCGCGACCACGAGCCCGCACCGGCGGGCGAGCGCCGCGCGCTTCGACCGCCAACGAAGGAAGCGCGGCGCCTCCTGGACGAGCACCACGTCCGGGTCGGCAGCGCGAACGATCGACGCCAGCGCGGTCACGTCATCGCGAAGCGACCGCACGTTGTAGGTCATCACGCGCAGCTCGGCCGCCGGTGTCGGTTCGCTCATCCCGCCTCGATCGACGTACCCGCCTCGGCGAAGACCACGTCGTGCGCGTCGGACAGCGCACCGATCACCGCCCGACGCCCACCGCCCGTCACGAACTCGACGCAGGCCCTGACCTTCGGACCCATCGAGCCGTCGGGGAACTCGCCCGCCGCGAGCAGCTCGCGCGCCTCAGTGACCGTCATCCGGCTGAGCTCGCGAGCCGCGTCCGTGCCGAAACCCACCTGCACACGTGACACCTCGGTGAGGATGACCAGCTGGTCGGCACCGACCAGCCGGGCGAGGGTTGCGGCAGTGAGGTCCTTGTCGATCACGGCTTCCACCCCACGGAGCTCCGTACCCACCTCGACGACGGGCACGCCGCCACCACCGGCCGCGACGACGACATGCCCCGCCTCGATGATCTGGCGCAACGGTTCGGCCTCCACCAGGCGCTTGGGCCGCGGCGATGCGACCGCCCGCCGCCAACGCCCGTCGGGCATCGCCCGGAAGACATAGCCCGTCTCGTGGGCGATCCGCTCCGCCTCGGCCTGTTCGTACGACGGACCGACCGGCTTGGTCGGCCGGCGGAAGGCCGGGTCGCGCCCGTCGACGACGACCTGCGTGACCAGACACAGCACCCGGGTCGCGATGCCGCGCCGGCGAAGCTCGGTGTCGAGGGTCTGCGCGAGCAGGTAGCCGATCTGGCCCTGGCTCTGGGCGCCGCACACGTCCATCGGCATCGGCGGCACCTGGTCGGCGGCGTACTCCTGCTGGAGCAGGATCCGCCCGACCTGCGGTCCGTTGCCGTGCGTGACCACGAGGCTGACCCCGCCATCCACGAGGTCGGCAAGCGCCCGTGCGGTGCGCGCGAGTGCCGCGCGCATCTCGTGCACGTCGCCGGCGCCGTCAGACGGGCTGAGGGCGTTGCCGCCGAGCGCGACGACGACGCGCGGGTGGCCCGGCTCGGGCGGCGCGGACATCAGGACCGGCGGGCCAGGTCCGCCGCACCGATCAGGCCCGCCTGCGCGCCGAGTGTGGCGGGAACGACGTCAGCGAGCGGTCGGTAGCCACGGCCGGTCAGCACCGCCGCGTAGGAGTCGCGCGCCGCGGAGAGCAACAGGTCGCCCGCCTCGGCCACGCCCCCACCGATCACGTACCGGCCGGGGTCCAGCAGCGCGGCGAGATCGGCGAGGCCCTGCCCGAGCCAGCGGCCGATCTCGTCGAAGCAGTCGACCGCGGCGGCGTCTCCTTCCTGCGCGGCCTTGGTGACCACCGGCCCGTCGATGTTCGCGACGTCTCCGTGGGCGAGCTCGAGCAGCCGCGCCGCGTCGGCGGGGCGCTCCTGAGCCACTTCGCGCGCGGCTCGCACCAAGGCGGTGCCGCTGCAGTACTGCTCCAGGCAGCCCCGATTGCCGCACCCGCACAACCGCCCGCCCGGCACGACCCGCATGTGACCGGGCTCGCCGGCGATCCCGAACCGGCCCCGGTGCAGTACGCCGTCGATGATGATGCCGGCTCCGATACCGGTGCCGATCGTGAGGACGATCACGTCCGGTTCCTGGCCGCCCGCACCGAAGCGGAACTCGCCCCAGGCGGCGGCGTTGGCGTCGTTCTCGACCACGACAGGGATGTCCAGCCGGCTGCTGATGTCGTCGCGGATCGGGGTGTCCCGCCACGCGAGGTTGGCTGCGAACAGCACCGTCGAGCGCGCGGCGTCGACGAAACCGGCCGCGCCGATGCCAACCGCGGCTACGTCGAAGTCCGAGCGGAGCTGACCGACGATCTCCACGACGACATCGACGATGTGGCCCGGGTCTCGGCTCGGGGTACGGCGGCGCGCGACCGCGAGCACCTCGCCGTCCTCGTCGACAACGCCGGCGGCAACCTTGGTGCCGCCGATGTCAATCCCGATCGAGAGCGTCACGTGGCCCGTCCCGGGTCGGCGGCCACTGGATCGGCCGAGTCGCCGTCGTCGAGGTCGACCCGCTCGACCCCCGAGTGACGCGGCGCCGGCTCGGCTCGCTCGACCACCGTGCGCAGGGCCGCAACCAGCGACGCGGATGCCTCGGCCAAGTGACCGAAGGTCTCCGGCTGGGTTCGCCGGAGCAAGCCGAGCAGCTGGCAGAACGGGCAGACCTGGCACTCGGCTGCACCGCCCGCCGACGGCAGATGCACGTCGCCGACCGCTCCGCGCGCCCACTCGCTGATCGCCTCGACCAACCGCGACGCTTCCTCCGCGAGCGGGCCGGGCGCGGCGGCGCTCACCGCGAGGTCCAGACGTCCGGGTCGGCGTGGAAGCGGACGCGAAGTCGGCCGTCGCGCAAGGCGGCGCCGTCCACCACGCACCGGCGCAACCCGCTCGGGAGCGCGATCGCGCGTCGGTGCGGCCCCACGGTCACCAACAGATCGTCGCCCTTGCGGACCAGCTCGACATCGCGACGCTCCGCATGCGGCAACGCAAGCGACAGCACGTACTCGTCCGCGGTGAGCTGCTCGACCACCATCGGCTCCGGCGTCTCCGTGGTCGTCAAGGGATCCACATCCGAGTACGCCGTCGTCGCGAGGTCGAGCAGCCCGCGGAGCCCGACCGGCTCGGCCGCGGCGTACTCGGCTCGCCAGACCGGAAGGCCGGGGAAAGCCGCCTCCACTACTGCCAGCTGGTGTTGCTGCGCCTCGACCCAACCCGATCGCCACGCGTCGTTGCCGGAATCCGGGAAGACCCGGTTGGCCACGACGCCGTCCACCCGGTAGCCGTAGAGCGAGAGTGAGGTCAGCGTCCGGCGGGCTTCTGCGATGACAACGGCCTCCGGGGTGAGCACGAGCCGGATCGACGTCAGCTCGGGGTCGACCAGCAGGTCGCGCACCTCGGCGAGCTCAGCCGACAGCCGCTCGGCGGCGGCGAAGACGGAGTCGGGCGGGAGCGGCAGCCCGGTCAGGTGGGCGACCATCGGCCGCAGGTTGCGCAGCACTCGACGCTCCGGCGGGAACATCCGCTGCATCCACCATCGCAGCGCGTCCGGCAACGCCAGCAGCCGCAGCGTCTCGCCGGTAGGGGCGCAGTCGACCACCACCGTGTCCCATCGCCCGCTCGCCACCTGCGCCCGTACCTCGAGCAACGCGAGCACTTCATCCGCACCCGGCAGGACGGTGAGCTCCTCGGCCTCGAGCGGATCGATCCCGCCCTGCTCGAGGATGTCGCGAAGGTAGTGCTGCACCTCGCGCCAACTCGCCTCGAAGGCGCGCTGCGTGTCGACCTGCTGGCCGTACAGCCCGGTGTCGATCTCCGTCGGCGCGGCGCCGAGCGGCAGGCCGAACGCGTCGGACAACGAGTGCGCGGGATCGGTGGACAGCGCCAGCGTCTTGTGCCCACCCGCCGCTGCGAACGCAGCCGTCGCCGCGGCGGTCGTCGTCTTGCCGACGCCACCTTTTCCGGTGAACAGCAGAATTCGCACCGGGTCAGGCTATGTGTTGGCCGCGCGCGAGTGGCGCCATCCCGGATTCAACTCGCGCTTGCTTCCACGCGCTTCTTCAGGCCCTTCAGCGCCGTATCGATGATCGCGCGCTCCGCCTTGCGCTTGAACATGCCGATCATCGGTACGGCGAGCTCGACCGCGAGCTCATAGGTGACCTCGGTTCCGTCCCGCGTGTCGCGCAGGACGTAGCTGCCTTCCTGCGCGCGCAACGCGCGGCCGGAGACGAGATGCCAGTCGACGCGGTCGTCGCCGTCCCAGTCGTAGGCGAGGGTGTAGGTGTCCTTGATGATTCCCGCGTCGAGGGTGAAGGTGGCCGTCTCGCCGCGCCCGTCCGCTCCGAGCTCGTCGACGGTCACCGACTTGATCGCCGTCGACCACTCCGGGTAGGCCTCCAGGTCGGCGATCACCGCCATGACCGCACTCTTGTCGGCGCCGATCACGATGCTCGCGCTGGCCTTGTCCACCACGGCAGCCCTCCTCGTCTGCGGAGACTCTGGACACTAGCGGGATCACGACAGCGTGAGGACGTACGGCGTCCCGCGTCCGCGGAAGTGCCCGACGTTCACGCATTCGGTGCGACCGATCCGCGCTCGGCGAACCAGCGGGTTGTGCACGTGCCCGAACAACACCAGCTCCGGCTGGGTCGCCCGGATCGCCTCGAGAACCGCGGCGCTCCCGCGCTCGAGCCGCCGGGCGCCGACGTCGTAAAGGAGCTCGGGCAGGTCGGGCGGAATGTGGCAGCACAGGACGTCAACAGCACCGACTGCGGCAACCTTGGCGGCGTATTCCGCGTCGCTGATCTCGAACGGCGTACGCATCGCGGTCTGCAGGCCGCCGCCGACGAAGCCGAAGGTCCGACCGCCGATCTGTGCCGTCTGTCCGTCCAGCACATGCACGCCGTCGCGCGCGAACTCGGGCCACAGCGCCGGGAGGTCGACATTGCCGTAGGTGATGTACGCCGGCGTCGGCATGGCGGCGAACAGGGCGGCGTACTGCTTGCGTACGGCGGACTCGATCACCATCTGCCGGTCTTCGCCGACCCGCTGCCAGAGCCCGCGCGAGAACTCCCGGGCTTCCTCGAACCGGCGTTCGGTGCGGAGCTCCACCAGCCGCTGCGCAGCGGCGGCGCCGAACATGTCCGCGAAGATCCCGCCGCTCATGTCGTCGTAGTCGATGAACAGGACCAGGTCGCCGAGACAGATGAAGGCGTCCGCGCCGTCGCCCGCACGCGCGAGCGCGTCAACCGCGCCGTGGACGTCCGAGACGACATGCACCCGCATGGCCGCAGCCTACGGAGCCGGCGGCCGGGCGGCCCGACGATCTAGAGGTGGCCGACCAGCGTGAGCAGCAGCACGATCACGATGATGACGACGGCCGCGATCCCGAGCCCGACGACCAGTCGCTTCGACCGCGACATCGTGGTGATGTCGCCGACCATCGGCAGGCGCGTAGACGGGCCGTCACTCGAACCGGACAGGAAGCCCGATCCGCACGACGGGCAGGTGTCGAGGTCCATGGCGACGTTCTCACCGCACGCCGCGCACGGCCAGGTCAGCGCCGGCTTGGCGGCGACCGGCGGCGGAGCAGCGTCGCCGGCAGGAGCAGGCGAATCCAGACCGAGCAGTGCGTCCGCGCCGGAGTCGAGCACGTCTCCACCGGAGCCGTTCAGATAGCTGCCGTTCTGGGCGGCCACCGCTACCGGGACCGGTGCCTCGACCGGGCTGGACTCGGACGAGGTGTTGAGGCTGTCGGGCACCTGCGCCGGCTCGCGGAGGTCGGCGAAGCACAGCGAGCACCACTGGGCCTGCTCGGGCACGGCAGCACCGCACGCGCGACAACGACGTTCGCTCACCTAGGACTCCTCGGCAGGTCCAGCACTGGACTGAATGGCGTAACCGGGCGGAATCGCGGGCCCGATCCGCGCGATCCCGTGACGATCTTGTGACCGGGGATTAGCGTGGCGGCACGATCGGCTGCAGGGCCGGCCGCACCGGAATGAAGGAGCGCCGTGGCTGAGTACTCGGTACCAGCGGATTTCGACATTCCGGACGATGCGAACCTGACGGACATGTTGGTCAACCGGGCCGAAGAGCAGCCCGGGCGGGTGGTCTTCGACCGCAAGATCGACGGCAGCTGGCAGCCGGTCACCGCCAAGCAGTTCGCCGACGAGGTCCTGTCGATCGCGGCCGGGCTGATCGCCTCCGGCATCGAGCCGGACGAGCGGGTATGCATCATGTCCGCCACCCGCTACGAGTGGACCCTTCTCGACTACGCGATCTGGGCCGCGGGCGCCGTGCCGGTGCCGATCTACGAGACCTCGTCCGCCGAGCAGATCGAGTGGATCGTGGCCGACTCGGGCGCGGTCGCGGTCTTCCTCGAGTCGGAGTCCCATCGACGGGCGTACGACGAGGTCGGCAGCGGCCTGGACAAGGTGCGCTACGTCTGGAGCATCGACGGCGGCGCGATCGACGAGCTGGTCACGGCCGGCAAGGGGATTGCTCTCGACGAGATCGAGCGACGTCGCCGTACGGTCACCGCGGCGAGCCTGGCGACGATCATCTACACGTCCGGCACGACCGGCCGGCCGAAGGGCTGCGAGCTCACCCACTACAACTTCCTGTTCGACGCGACGTCGACGCTCGACGGCCTGGACGAGTTGTTCGGCGAGGAACAGTCCACGCTGCTGTTCCTGCCACTGGCGCACGTCTTTGCGCGAGTGATCGAAGTCGGATGCGTCCAGAGCGGCGTACGGATGGGGCACACCGCCGACATCAAGAACCTGCTGCCCGACCTGGCGGCGTTCAAGCCGACGTTCGTGTTGTCGGTGCCGCGGGTCTTCGAGAAGGTCTACAACACGGCGAAGCAACGGGCCCACGCCGACGGAAAGGGCGCGATCTTCGACCTCGCCGAGGCGGTCGCGATCGGCTACAGCAAGTCGCTCGAGGGCAGTGCCGTCAAGCGCACCGCCTACGCGGTGCCGCACAAGCTGTTCGACAAGCTGGTCTACTCGAAGCTCCGCATGGCACTGGGTGGTGCCGCGGAAGGTGCGATCTCGGGCGGTGCCCCGCTCGGCGTGCGGCTGGGCCACTTCTTCCGCGGGTGCGGGATCCCGATCTACGAGGGTTACGGGCTCACCGAGACGACCGCCGGCGCGACTGTGAACCGGCCCAGCGACATGAAGGTCGGAACGGTCGGACGCCCGATCGCCGGCTGCACGGTGCGGATCGCTGAGGACGGCGAGATCCTGCTGCGCGGCGGCAACGTCTTCGGCGGCTACTACAACAACCCGAAAGCGACCGGCGAGGCGATCGGGGACGGCGGCTGGTTCCACACCGGCGACATCGGCGAGCTGGACGACGAGGGCTACCTCACGATCACCGGCCGGAAGAAGGAGCTGATCGTGACCGCCGGCGGAAAGAACGTCGCACCCGCCATCCTCGAGGACCGGCTGCGGGCCCACCCGCTGGTCAGCCAGTGCCTGGTGGTCGGGGATCAGCGCCCGTTCATCGGCGCACTCATCACGATCGACGAAGAGGCCTTCCCCACCTGGAAGACCGCGCACGGCAAGCCGGCGGACGCAACCATCGCCGACCTCGTCGACGACGCCGACCTGCGGGCCGACCTGCAGGCCGCCGTCGATGACACCAACAAGGCGGTGTCGAAGGCCGAGGCGATCAAGTCGTTCCGGATCCTCAAGGACGACTGGACGGTTGACAACGGCCGTCTCACGCCGTCGTTGAAGGTGAAGCGCAACGTGGTGCTTGCCGACTACGCCGGCGAGGTGGAAGCGATCTACTCGCGCACCCGCAGCTGACTGCCCACCATTGCGCTGAAGGCCGCGACGGTCGTCTCCCACGACCACGCGTCGCGCACCCAGGCACGGCCGCGGTCCCCCATCGCCCCCGCGCGCACCGGGTCGGCGAGCAGGCCGGCGACGGATTCGGCCACCTCGCCGGGCGAGGTCCCGTCGACCAGCTCGCCGGTCTGTCCGTCGAGCACCGCATCCACCGAGCCCCCCGACCTGCCGACCACCACCGGCAGCCCGCAGGCCGCGGCTTCGAGGAAGACCATGCCGAGACCCTCGATGTCGAAGCCGGCCGCGCGTTCGCGGCACGGCATGGCGAAAACGTCGCCGACGCCGTACCAAGCGGGGAGCTGGTCGTGCGCCACCGAACCGGTGAAGACGACGTGGTCGGTCACGGCGTGCTCGGCGGCGAGCCGTGTCAGCCGGTTGCGGGCCGGTCCACCGCCCACCAGCACCAACGCGGCATCAGGCACCCGGCGGCGGATCGCGGGCAACGCGCGGATCAACACGTCCTGGCCCTTGCGGGGCATCAGCCGTGACACGCACACGATCACCGGGCGGTCGGCCAGCCCGAGCTGCGCCCGCCGCTCGGCGCCTCCGGCGTCAGGACGGAAGTGGTCGGCGTCCACCGCGGGCACGAGCCGGGCCAGCCGGTCGTCGTACGGCGCGATCGCCGCAGCCAGCCGAGTGCGCGTGTAGTCCCCGAGGTAGGTGAGCACGTCGACGCTGGCAGCAATCCGGCGCAGCACGGACCGCGCGCCGGCCAGCCGTGCCCAGCCGGCCTCGTGCCCGTGCGTGGTGGCGACCAGCCGGTCGGCGCCCGCCTCACGCAACGCCGGCGCGATCAAGCCCAATGGAGCCGCCGCCCCGAACCACACCGCGCTGCTCGCTCGGTCGACCATCAACCGCGCCGCGCGGCGGCGGACCTCGGGGGTGGGAAGCAGCATCGAGGTGTCATGGCGAACCACGGTGAACGGCACGCCCGCGTCCCATTCCTCCCAGCCGCGCCAGCGCGAGGTCAGCACCGTGACGCGGTCGGGCGGCAGCCGGCTGACCACGCCGTGCACGAAGGACTGGATGCCGCCCGGGCGCGGCGGGAAGTCGTTCGTCACGACCAGCAACCGCGGTACGTCCCCGGCCGGGCTCAGGTCAGGACCGCTCACGTGAGCCTCGCCTCGACGTAGCGTCGCCACCCTTGCCGGAACTCGCTCGGCGTGAGGTCGAGGACCACGCGCAGGGCTCGGCGCAGCACCGCCTTCGGTCCGGCACCCGCACGGCCGACGAGACGGTAGAAGCGCACCAGCGCGGGCTGCCCGGCGCGCGCCGCGATGTACCGGCAGGCCAGCCAGGCCAGCTCGTAGGCGCGGGCGAGGTGCGGGTCGCCGGCATCGAAGGCGGCATCCGGCGGCAGCCGCCGGGGCACGCCCTTGGTACGCACCGCACGCTCGAGCTCCCGGGCGACCGCACGCAAGGCCAGCCCCGAGCCACGGAAGCCCACGTAGTCCGCGAACCCCTCCACCAGCCAGCGCGGCGTCGCCGCACCGGTTACGGCGCCGGTCGCGACATGGGTCAGCTCATGGGTGAGGACGACCCGCGCGCCGGTCCGATCCAGCGTCGGCCAGACCCGCGGGTTGATCACGATCCGGTCGTCGCTCAGTGCCTGGCGGCCACGTCGGGAGCTGATCTCGGCGCTCGTGACCGCAGCAATCCGGGCGAGGTCGCCGCGGTCGCCGGAGAGCTTCGCCAGCTCGGCCTCGGTGGCCGGGATCTCGACGACCGCGTGGCGGGCCCAGTGCGATCCCCAGACCGCCGTCACCCTCGGGATCGCGGCCTGCACCAGGTGCGCGATGTCGGTCATCGTGTGCCGCTGCGAGCGTGGCCCACGCACCACGACCCCGGGCAACCGGTAGGAGATCACAGACTCGCCGGAGCGCCCGATGGCGTGGTCTGTGGAACCGGGCGCGCGGATGGTCTCCCCTTGGGGTAGCGCGGTAGCCGCGCCGCCGGCGGCCGGCCCGGGCCCGCCATTCATGCGGATCAGCACGATCGCCGCGGCCAGCAGCACCAGCACCGCCAGCAGGATCAGGCCGCGCAGGCTCGATGACGGCCGCGGCGGCTCGGGCGACGACCGTACGGCGGCCGGCTCGAGCTGCGTGGTCACGAGCGGCGGCGACCCCGTGCGGCGGCCGTCTTGCGCGGCCGGACGCCGCGAGCGGCCGCGGGCGCCTGCACACCGATCAGGACGTCGTCCCAGGACGGAACCGCGACCCGGCCGTTCTTGCCGCGCTGGACCGGCTTCGGCGCCGGTGCCGCAGCCGCGGCCCGGGTCGCGCTTCGAGCGGCCGACGTACCGGTCGTGCTCTTTCGCGCGGTCGAGCGGGCTCGCATCGCCGGCTGCGGCGACCGGCGGCGGCGGGCCAGTGCCGGCTCGTCCGCACCGAGCCGGGTGGCGAGTGCGTTCAGCGAGGTGAGGACGCGGCCGTTGGGCTGCCAGAGCCAGGTAGCGGTCCGTGCACCGCCGCGCGCGCTGTAGCTCAGCGAGACGACCCAGGCGCCGTCGCCCCGCCGGCGGGCGGTCCAGCCGACCGTGTCCTCGCGCAACCCGGCGACCGCCGCGACCCGCTTGTCGACCATCGGACCGAGCGGGCCGCCGCCGGTCGCCCCGCGCGGGCGCTGCAGGACGGCGCCGCGGGCTTGCTCGACGATCCGCTCGCGCTCGGACAGCACCGGGCCGGCGTAGCGCATCACCCGCGAGATCGGCACGTTGGCGAGCTTGGCGACCGCCTCGACCTGCTCACCGGCGCGCAGCCGGGCCTGGATCTCCTTGGGCGAGAGCGCACTCTCGCGGCGGTCGGCGTCGTTGAGCGTGCCGCGCACGGCGGCGTTGAGCCGGCCGTCGATGCGGACCGCGTGAGTGGGCTTGGTCGCGCCTTGGGTGCTCGCCAGCAGCACATGGGTGCCGTCATCGCTGACGGCAACGACTTCCAACTGGCGCACGCGGACCTCCCGGATCAGGACCCGGTTGTCCCGCCCGTAAGCAGTTTGCCCTCTGAGCCTCGCTCGCCACAAGCCGAACTCGTCGGTCGGGGCCGATGAGTACGTCGCCAGCGGGTCGCTGGCAAGGCCGACGAGGTCGGCGTAGTGGGGCTCCGTCGGCCGAGGAGAACAGCGGGCCGCTGAGCCCGGCGCTAGGGGCGGCCGGCGTTGGTGGGGGGCATGTCGGCCAACGAGCTGATCTGCACGACCGTGCCCGTGTGCGGGGCCTGGATGATCCGGCCGCCGCCGATGTAGATCGCCGTGTGGTAGGCGGGGTCGCCGTAGAAGACCAGGTCGCCCGGCTCCAGCGCCGACACGGAGACGTGCGGCAGCATCGCCTGCTGACCGGCCGCGCTGTGCGGCAGCGCAACCCCGGCCGCTCCCCACGCTCGCATGGTCAGCCCGGAGCAGTCGAAGCTGCCGGGGCCGGAACCGCCCCACTGGTAGGGCTTGCCGAGCTGGGCGTACGCGTACCGCACCGCGATCGCAGCCCGCCCGCTCGCCGGGCCGCTGTAGGACGGCGGGTGATAGCTGTGCCGCAGCGACGTTTCGTGCTGCGCGACGGAGTTCTGCTGGCGCGCGAGCTCCTCGCGCTGGGAGGCCTTGAGCCGGCCGAGCAGCTGTTGCTGCTGGTGGAGCAGGTTCTCGATCTGCCCGCGGGCGTTGGAGATCCGCGCCAGGGTGGCCTTCTGCTGCGCGACCTGGGCGTTGTGGACGACCTCGGCCGCGGCGACCTGGCGCTGCGCAGCGTCGGCGAGTGCAACCTGGTTCGCGTCGTAGCGGGCGACCTCGTCGAGGCTCGAGGACTGCTCGATGAACGTCTGCGGGCTGCCGGAGGAGACCAGCGACAGCGTGGGGTCGAGCCCGCCGGTGCGGTAGGCGGCGCTGATGCCCGCGGCGACCCGGCGCTGGACCTGGGCGAGCAGCGAGCGGTCGTGCGCAAGCTCGGCGTTGGTGATCCGCTCCTGGCGCTGCAGCGAGTGCAACGCGGTGGTCGCGCTGTCGTAGGCCTCGGTGATCCGGTCGGCGCGGTTGTTGAGCGCGGAGATCCGGCTCTCGACCTGGCGCAGCGACAGGTGGTTCGACGGGCTGGCGCCGCCGATCCCGCTGGGTACGACGACGGCGACGACCGCTGCGGCGGCACAAGCAAGTACCGGGAGGCGGTAACGGGTGAACCGGCTACGGCTGGCTTTTGAGCCCTCGGGTGCAGACGGGCTCGAAAGAGAACGACTCGCCACGAAGGCGGCTCTCCTTCTTCCTCGACCGCCTACCGGGTGAGCTGACGGGTTCGGGCGGGAAGCTCGCCCTACGGTCACCAGCCAGCGAACTGGCTGGAAACCGATTCACCCCAAAGGGGAATGGGTCCCCGGCTCGGACCGGTGTGAACCGGCCGCGACTCGGCGGTAGCCACCACCCCACCGCCTGGCTGGCGGCGTAACGAAGTGGTAACTGCGGGTCACACTAGCCAGTCCGCCGATGATCGCCAAGCGTGCTCCCCCAACCGATTCTCCGCGCGTCGGGACGATTTTCACTCCTGTCACAACAGTCACAGGCGTGTCAGCCCGCAACCCTTCCGTCCGGCCCGGTCCGGTGCGCACGCATCCGCACCGGCGGCACCAACCCGCCGTCGGCGAGCGCTCGCAACGCCACCGACTCGTCCTCGCTCCACTCGAACTCGCCGCGGTCGACCGCAGCCGGCGCTGCCAACAGCACCGAGACCACACAGTCGTCACACGCGACGCCGCGCACTTCGCATCGATCGCAGTCGATGATCATCAGGCCTCCTTCACCAGCACCTGCGCGACGCTAGAGCCGGGGTCTGACAACTTCCGCCGAGCGGCCCCGACCGCGGCGCGTTGACCGGAAGTTGTCCGCACCCGCTCCTACCGTGACCGCCATGACCACGAGCGCGGCGCCCCCCGGCATTGCGCTTGGCCCGGTTCCGCATCAAGCCAGCTTCGACGAGCTCGGCGTGCCGCTGTGTGAGGTCACCTTCGTCGTCGTCGACCTCGAAACCACCGGCGGGTCGCCGCTCACCTCGGCGATCACCGAGATCGGCGCCGTGAAGGTCCGCGGCGGTGAGCAGCTCGGCGAGTTCCAGACCCTGGTCAACCCGCACTGCGAGGTGCCGCCGTTCATCTCGGTGCTCACCGGCATCACCGAGGCGATGGTGGCCGGCGCCCCGAGCATCTCTGGGGTGCTGCCGAGCTTCCTCGAGTGGGCCAAGGGATCCGTTCTCGTCGCGCACAACGCGCCGTTCGACCTCGGCTTCCTGCGTGCCGCCGCCGACCAGCTCGGGATCCCCTGGCCGGGCTTCGACTCGGTCGACACGGCCCGGCTGGCCCGCCGGGTCCTGCACCGGGACGAAGCGCCGAACTGCAAGCTGTCGACGCTCTCGCGCGTGTTCCGTACGACGACCACCCCCTGCCATCGGGCGCTCGCGGATGCCCGCGCCACCACCGACGTCCTGCACGGGCTGCTGGAGCGAGTGGGCAACCTCGGGGTCGGCACGTACGAGGAGCTGGTGTCCTTCACCGGCATGGCGACCGCGGCACAGCGCCGCAAGCGCTATCTCGCCGACGGGCTGCCGGACGGCCCCGGCGTCTACATCTTCCGCGACCATCGCGGCCAGCCGCTCTACATCGGACGCAGCCGGCACGTGCGGGCGCGGGTGCGGCAGTACTTTCTCGCCTCCGAGCCACGGTCGCGGATGGCCGAGATGGTCGGCATCGCCGAGCGGGTCGACGCGATCGCCTGCGCCCACCCGCTCGAAGCCGAGGTTCGCGAGCTCCGGCTGATCGCCGAGCACAAGCCCCGCTACAACCGGCGGTCACGGTTCCCCGAACGCGCCTCCTGGCTGAAACTCACCGCAGAGCCCTATCCCCGGCTCGCGCTGGTCCGCCGCGTGAGCGATGACGGCGCGACCTACCTCGGACCGTTCGGCTCGGCTCGCACCGCGCAGGCCGCGATGGCCGCCCTGCACGAGGCAGTGCCGCTTCGCCAGTGCACGCAACGCATCAGCCCGGCCCGCCCGACCAGCGCCTGCGTGCTCGCCGGCATGGGCCGCTGCTCGGCACCATGCGAGGGCGGGGTGAGCCGCGACGACTACGCACCCACGGCCGCCGCGGCCCGAGCGTTGATGACCGGGGACCCCCGGCCGCTGATCGAGGCGGTGCGGCGGCGGATCGCCACGCTGTCCGCCCAACAGCGCTACGAGGAGGCCGCAGCGCACCGGGATCGGGCGAGCGCGTTCGTACGCGTCTCGGCCCGGATGCAGCGGCTCGCGGCTCTGTCCGGCTGCCCACAGCTGGTGGCCGCTCGACCGGGGTTCGCGGGCGGCTGGGACCTCGCGGTCGTGCGCTACGGCCGGCTGGCGGCGGCATCCGCCGTTCCGCCCGGCGCGCCGCCGATGCCGTACGTCGAGGCTCTGGTGGCGACCGCCGAGGTGGTCGACGGCGGGATCGGCCCGGCGCCCGCCGCCTCAGCCGAGGAGATGGAGCACATCCTCGGCTGGTTGTCCGGACCGGGCGCGCGGCTGGTCGACCTCGATGGCACCTGGTGCTCGCCCGCGGACGGCGCCGGCGCACTGCAGCAGTGGCTGAGCGCCGCACCGGGCGGCGGCCGCGACTCGGCTCGACCGTTCGCCGACCGCCGCGCGCTGCGCCCGGTCCACCGCCCGGCGCGCGCGGTGGTCTGAACCCGAACCGCCACCCGCCCGTTGCGGTTTCGTGACGGCGAGCGCCGCGGTTCGCTGCTGCGCTCGACGGGTAGGAGCGCGATGATCTTTACCGTGGACGTCGACCTGAGTGAGCTCTCGCGGGCCGTGGGCCGCGAGGTGTCGACGTACGCCGTCGAACCGATCGAGCCCGACCTTCGGCTGCACTCGGTCACCGGCGGGGTCTACCGGGTGCACGGCGAGGACTTCTCGATCGTGATCAAGGTCGTCCGTAGGGGCATCGACGAGGATCCGGACGCGCTGTGGGTCTCGGGCGCGACCCCGGAGCACCGCAACTACTGGAAGCGCGAGTGGCTCGCGTATGCCAGCGGCATGCTCGACACCTTGCCCGGCGAGCTGCGCGCCCCACGCACCTTGCTCACGACGGCACCGGCCGACGACGAGTGCTGGATCTGGATGGAGGACGTGCAGGGCGTCCCGGGCCGCGAGTGGGAGCTCGACAACTACGACGGCGCGGCCTACGACCTCGCGACGACCCAGGCGGCCTATGCCTGCGGCCGCAGCGTCCTGCCCGGCGACGAGTGGTTGTCGCGGCACTGGCTGCGCGGCTGGGTCGACAACCTCGCCCGCTCGATCGGGTCCCTCGACGACGATGCCCGCTGGACCGAGGACTGGCAGGCGCCGATGGCCGCGTTGCGCAGCCGGGTCAGCGGGTTGTGGGCGGCCCGCGAGGAACTGCTCGCGATCGTCGAGAGCGCGCCGCAGACGGTCGTGCACTGCGACTTCTGGCCCACCAACCTGATCGCCGCCGACGACGGCACCACGGTCGCGTTGGACTGGTCCCAGGTCGGCATCGGCTCGCTCGCCCAGGACCTCGACCAGCTCACGCTCGACCCGGTCTGGATGCTGGTGTTGCCCGACGCGCCGCTCGACGAGCTCGAGGCGCACGTCGTACCCAGCTATCTGTCCGGCCTGCGAACCTCAGGCGTCGATGTCGACGAGAGCACGGCCCGGCGCTGGTACGCCGCTTCCGCCGCAGTGCACTACGCCCCGCTGGCCGCGATGTTCGCCGTCGACCCCGTCCGCGAGAGCGAGATCGTCGAGAGCGCCGAAGTGCGCTTCCGCCGTCCCTACGCCGAGATCGTCGCGACCAAGGCACGGGTGGTCGGCCACGCGCTGGAGCTGGGCGAGCGGGTGGCCGCCGGGCGGTAGGGTCGCTCCCGTGATCACCGCGATCGTCTTCGTCTCTGCGGCCGTCGACCGGATCCCCGAGGTTGCAGAGGAGATCGCGTCGCTTCGCGGCGTCACGGAGGTCTACTCGGTGACCGGCGAGATCGACCTGATCGCGATCATCCGAGTCTCGACCCACGAGGAAGTTGCCGACGTCGTTGCTGACCGGCTGAACAAGGTGGACGGCATTCTCGCCACCGAGACACATGTCGCGTTCCGGACCTATTCGCAGCACGACCTCGAGGCGGCGTTCTCCCTCGGGCTGTCGGACCCCGACTGACGCCGGACTCAGCCGGACGCAGCCGCGGCCCGGCTGGCGCTCACCCACTGGTCGAGCGCCGCACCCGCTGACCCCGAGTCGAGGGACTCCGCGGCGCGCGGGAGAGCCTCGCCGAGCTGATCCGACACCGGCGCGTCGGTCGGCCCGTCGAGCGCCACCAGAGCGGCGGCGGCGTTCAGCAGCACGGCATCACGGACCGGCCCCTGCTCGCCCTCGAGCAGCCGCCTCGTCACCGCCGCGTTGTGAGCAGCGTCCGCGCCGCGCAGCGCGCCGGGCGCGGCGGTAGCGATCCCGAGCTCGCCCGGATCCACCAGGTCCTCGCGCACCGCTCCGTCGGCCACCACCCACACTTGAGACGGCGCGGACACCGAGAGCTCGTCGAGCCCATCGGTGCCGCGAAATACCAGGGCCGAGGTTCCGCGCTCGGCAAGGACGCCCGCCACCACTCCTGCGATCCGCGGGTCGGCCACTCCGACCGCCTGGGCGGACGGCTGCGCCGGGTTCGTGAGCGGTCCGAGGAAGTTGAAGAACGTCCCGACGCCGAGCTCGCCGCGGGCCGCGGCCGCATGGCGCAGGGCCGGGTGGAAGATCCGGGCGAAGCAGAAGCCGATGCCGGCCCGCGCCACGCACTCCTCGACCGCGCTCGGCGGCAGGTCGATGACGACCCCGAGCTCCTCGAGCAGATCGGCCGACCCGCACGCGGACGATGCGGCCCGGTTGCCGTGCTTCACCACCTGCCCGCCGGCGCCGCGGACGACGAGCGCCGCGAGAGTGGAGATGTTGACCGTCGACGCCCGGTCGCCACCGGTGCCGCAGGTGTCGACGGCCGGCCCGGCCACCGCGATCCGGCTGGCGTGCGCGAACATCGCCCGGACCAGCCCGACAACCTCCTCGGTCGTCTCGCCCTTGACCCGCAGGCCGATCGCGAGACCGGCGATCTGGCCCGTGGTCGCCTCGCCGGCCATGATCTCGCCCATGGCCCAGGCGGTGTCGTCCGCCGACAGTGACCGACCGGCAATCACCGCGCTCAGCACGGCCGGCCAGCTGCTCACGACCGACCCTCCCCTACGTGCCGCGGCCGCTCAGTGCGCGGCGATGACCGGACTGTCGCCGGCCAGCAGCGTGGTCACGGCCTCGGTGATCCGGACCGCGTCGATCGGGTGCGCCACGAAGCCCTCTGCCCGTGACCACGTGGCGAGCCATGCGTCATCCCGGCGGCCGACGACGAGCAGGACCGGCGGCGCGTCGTCCAGCTCGTCCTTCAACTGCCGCGCGAGCCCCATGCCGCCGGTGGGTGCGGCCTCGCCATCGAGGATGGCCAGATCAATGCCACCGGCGTCGCAACGAGCGATCACCTCGTCCCCCCGCCCGGCCTCGACGTAGTCGACGACCAGATCGGGGGACGGCCGCCGACCGAGTGCCGTGATGATCCGCGCCCGCGTGTCCTCGTGGCTCGAGTAGACCAGGACGGTCACCGGCCGCGCGCCGCCGGACGGCCCGGAATCGAGCGCGGCAGCGGGGGTCGAGTGCTCGGCCATGCGGTGATGGTAGTCAGTCGGAACCGGTCGCGACGCGCCGACGGGGGTGGCGCGTGACCCGTCGGTGCCTGCTGGCAGAATCCCCCCGTGGCCTCCGCTACCGCGATCGAGCCGGCGCCTGCCCACGGCTCGCTGCATCGCCCGAACCTGGTCAGCGTCGGGGTCATCGTCTGGCTGTCCTCGGAGCTGATGTTCTTCGCGGCACTGTTCGCGATGTACTTCACGGTCCGCGCGGTCAACGAGCCCAACTGGCCACCCAAGAACGTCGTTCTCGACCTCAAGACCGCCACGCCGTTCACGATCATCCTGGTGCTGTCCAGCGTGACCTGCCAGCTCGGAGTGTTCGCCGCCGAGCGCGGCGACGTCGAGCGGCTGCGGTTCTGGTTCATGGTCACGTTCTTCATGGGCTCGGTGTTCATCGGCGGCCAGTCGTTCGAGTACTTCGTGCACAACGACTTCGTCATCAAGAGCAGCGGCTACAGCTCGGTCTACTACCTCACGACCGGTTTCCACGGCCTGCATGTGTTCGGCGGCCTGGTCGCCTTCGTCTTACTGATGCTGCGGACGACGTACGGGAAGTTCACTCCGGCCCAGGCAACCGCGGCGATCGTCGTGTCGTACTACTGGCACTTCGTCGACATCGTCTGGATCGGCCTGTTCACCGTCATCTACCTGATCCGCTAGCGAAATGGACACCGTGACCGCCTCCGAGACCCCGTTCGAACCGGGCCCGCGCCGCTCGTTGCGCCGCCGGCTCGCGCAGGTCGGGATCGTGATCGTCTCGCTCGGCATCATCGGTCTGCTCTACGCGAGCTTCGCGCCGACCAAGTCCGCCGCGACCAACGACGTCGCCCTGCAAAAAGGCCGCCAGCTGTTCCTGCAGGGCTGTGCCTCGTGCCACGGCTTGAACGGTCAGGGTGGCGCGACCGCCCCCAGCCTGATCGGGGTCGGGGCCGCTGCCGCCGACTTCCAGGTCGGCACCGGGCGGATGCCGCTGTCGGAGCACGGCACCCAAGCACCGCAGAAGCACGTGCGTTACAACGACGAGCAGATCGAGCAGATCGCGGCGTACGTCGGCAGCCTCGGGCCAGGCCCGGCGATCCCGACCAATCTGAACTACCAGAGTGCGGACGTCGCCTTCGGCGGCGCGCTGTTCCGGACCAACTGCGCCCAGTGCCACAACTTCGCCGGGTCCGGCGGCGCGCTCACCTATGGCAAGTACGCGCCCTCGCTCTCGGACGCCACCCCGAAGCAGATCTACGAAGCGATGATCACCGGCCCGGAGAGCATGCCGGTCTTCGGCGACCAGGAGATCTCACCGGCGCAAAAGCTGGCGATCATCAAATACATCCGCACGATCAAGACCGAGCCCAACCCTGGCGGCGTCGGCCTCGGCCGGATCGGCCCCGTGAGCGAGACAGTCGTCGCGTGGCTGGTCGGGATCGGCGGCCTGGTGATCATCACGATGTGGATCGGTTCGCGGGCATGAGGCTGCATCGATGAGCGACGAGCACCAGCCGGGCCAGCCGCATCGACGGATCGGCCGGCGCCATGACCAACCGTCCGCGCCGCGGGCGACCATGGTGGTTCCGGATGAGCGTGTGATCGGGGTCGAGCGGCATGACGACATCGATCCGCGCGAGGAGTCCTTTGCCGAGCTTCAGGTCGCGGCGCTGTTCGG
>DATJSI010000023.1 GCA_035504215.1 Mycobacteriales bacterium | reverse complement strand
GCAAGCCGCGCGCAGACGGGGTGCGCGACTTCCTGGCCTCGCGCGACATCCATCTGCCCGTGGGTGACCCTGACGCCGGCCCGGGCTTCGACACGGTCAATGCCGTCGGCAACCGCAAGAACGAGTTGCTGTTGCAGACGATCCGCGACGACGGGGTGACCGTCTATGACGGTTCCCGGCGCTATCTGCAGGCGGCCCGCGACGCGGGGCTGCGACGCATCGTGGTCTCGTCGAGCGCCAACACGAGGCAGGTCCTGGAGGTGACCGGTCTCGACGAATACGTCGAGGGCCGGATCGACGGTGTCACCCTGAGCGAGCGGCACCTGGCCGGCAAGCCGGCCCCGGATTCCTTCATCGCAGGAGCCGAGATGGCCGGAGTGGGTGTCGACGCCGCCGCCGTGTTCGAGGACGCGACGTCGGGCGTCGCGGCGGGGCGTGCCGGCAACTTCGGGTGGATCGTCGGGGTCAACCGCGTCGACGGCGACCATGCCGCGGCGCTGCGCCGCAACGGCGCCGACACGGTCGTCGGCGACCTCGGCGAGCTGCTGTGACGAGCAACGGCCGGTTCACGGTCGAGCCGTGGCAGGTGTGCGAGACCGAACTCGATCTCACGCTGCCGGCTCAGTCGGAGTCGATCTTCGCGCTGAGCAACGGTCACATCGGCGTACGCGGCAACTTCGACGAGGGGGATCCGGCCGGCCTGCCAGGCACCTACCTCAACTCGTTCTACGAGACCCGGCCGCTGCCCTATGCCGAGGCCGGGTACGGCTATCCCGAGACCGGCCAGACGATCGTCAACGTCACCAACGGCAAGCTGATCCGGCTGCTCGTCGACGACGAGCCGTTCGACGTGCGCTACGGGGTCATGCACGAACACCGGCGCACACTCGATTTCCGCAATGGCACCCTCACGCGCGAGGTCGAGTGGGAGTCGCCGTCCGGTGAGACGATCCGGCTCCGCACGACACGACTCGTGTCCCTGTCGCAGCGCGCGATCATGGCGATCCGCTACGAGGTCGTGCCCGTCGACCGGACGACCCGGGTGGTCCTTCAATCCGAACTCGTCGCCAACGAGCACGTCCCGCCGCAGTCGCGCGACCCGCGGGTCGCCGCCATCATGGAATCGCCGTTGGAGCCGATCGAGTGCGACGGCGCGGAGAACCGGGCCTGGCTGTTGCACGGCACCCGGTCGAGCGGCCTGCGGATGGCCGCGGCGATGGACCACAAGGTGACGGGACCGGGGAATCAGAGCCAGCGCCTGCTGGTCCATCCGGACTGGGCCCGGATGACCATCGGGACGGTTCTGCAGCCGGACGAGTCACTCGTGCTCGACAAGTTCGTGGCCTACGGCTGGTCGAGCCAGCGGTCGGGACCGGCGTTGCGCGATCAGGTCGATGCGGCGTTGATCCTCGCGGTGCACACCGGCTGGGATCAACTCCTCTCCGAGCAGCGGGCGACGCTCGACGAGTTCTGGGCGGGCGCCGACGTCGTCATCGACGGCGATCCGGCCGTGCAGCAGGCGGTCCGGTTCGCGCTGTTCCACACGCTGCAGGCCGGGTTCCGGTCGGAGAACCGGGCGATCCCGGCCAAGGGGCTGACCGGCCCGGGGTATGACGGTCACGCCTTCTGGGACACCGAGATGTTCGTCCTGCCCGTGCTGACGGCGACCTCGCCGAGTGCGGCGGCGGACGCGCTGGTTTGGCGTCGTACGACGATCGACCTCGCCCGGGAACGGGCCAAGACCGTGAAGCTGCGTGGGGCGGCCTTCCCGTGGCGGACGATCAGGGGGCAGGAGACCTCCGGCTACTGGCCGGCGGGGACGGCGGCCTTTCACGTGAACGCCGCCATCGCCGTCGCGGCGATGCGCCAGGTCATCTGGACCGGCGACGAGAAGTTCGAGCGGGAGACCGCGCTGCCGATGGTGGCCGAGACCGCTCGACTGTGGCAGTCGCTCGGCTATCACGGCGACGACGGCGATTTCCACATCGACGGCGTCACCGGCCCGGACGAGTACAGCGCGATCGTGGACGACAACATCTATACGAATCTGATGGCGCGCGCGAACCTGTTCGGCGCCGCGGACATCTGCGAGAAGTGGCCGGACGAAGCCGGGGAACTCGATGTCACCGCTGCCGAGATCGCCGAATGGCGGCGGGCGGCGGAGTCGATGGCGGTGCCGTTCGATTCCGGTCGGCGGGTTCACAGCCAGGACAAGGACTTCACCGACCACGAGCTGTGGGATTTCGGGACCAGCAACGACAACGGCGGGTACCCACTGCTGTTGCACGCGCCGTATTTCGACATCTACCGCCGGCAGGTGTGCAAGCAGGCCGACCTCATCCTCGCGATGCACTGGTGCGGTGACGCGTTCACGTTGGCCGAGAAGGCGCAGGCGTTCGCCTACTACGAGCCGCTGACCGTGCGCGATTCGTCGCTGTCGGCGTGCACGCAGGCGGTGATCGCGGCCGAGGTGGGGCAGCTGGAGCTGGCGTCGGACTATCTCGCCGAGGCGGCGCTGATGGATCTGCGCGACCTCGAGCACAACACCCGCGACGGACTGCACATCGCGTCACTCGCCGGCACGTGGCTCGCCGTCGTCGCCGGATTCGGCGGCATGCGCGACCACGGCGGCATGCTCTCGCTGCACCCGCAAAGGCCGCCGGGATGGGATTCCTACGAGTTTCGGCTGCGGTGGCGGGGCTCCCGGTTCAAGGTCCACGTCGGTGACGAGGTGACCTATGAGCTGATCGACGGCGACCCCGACACGGAGTTCATCGAAGGCGGCGAGACCGTCCGGCTGACGGCCGGGAAGCCGCTCACGCGGCCGCTGCGTCAGGTCGAGCCGATGACGCCACGACCCGATCAGCCTCCCGGACGGGCCCCGATCTCCTCCGACGAGATGCGGGCGGCGATCACGGAGTGAGGCTCAGCCCGTCGGTGTAGGTCGAGGACAACTCGGCGCCGATCCGGGCGAGACGCTCACGCGCCTCCGGCGGGGCCAGGACCTCGACCCGTCTCCCGAAACCGGCCAGCTGGACGGTCACGATCTCGAGCGACTCGCCGCGCAAAGTGATGGTGATGCGCGCGCCCTCGTCGTCGGCGACGGTGAGTCGGCCGCCGAAGATCCAGCGCAGCACCGGCAGCAGGTCGGCATCGGCGGCGGCCGTGATCTCGGCCGGCGAGCGCAACAGGTCGACGCGGTCGACGACGTCCCGCCAGGCCGCCTCCAGATCGAATCCGGGTGGGCGGATCACGGGCTCACCGGTGGGCTCGACGGAGGTGACCCGTCCGATCCGGAAGGTTCGCAGCCCGGCGTCGGTGTCGGCGAGGAGATACCAGACCGCCCCCTTCAGGGCGGTGCCGAGCGGATGCACGATGCGTGAGCTGCTCGCCCCTCCTCGGTCGCGGTAGCCGAGCCGGACCTGGCGCCCACCGGAGGTGGCCTCCTGCAGGGAATCGAGATGCGGCGGCCGATAGCTCCCCGTCGTACGGCCCCAGCCCGATGGGTCGTGGACGACCGAGCCGGCGGCGGTCTCGGCGGCGTCGCGGAACGGCTCCGGCAGAGCGCGGACCAGCTTGCGGAGGGCCCGGTTGAGCTCCGGGTTGGTCTGCGCCGACGGTCCGGCGACCAGGAACAGCGCGCGAGCCTCGGCGGCCGAAAGCCCGGACAGGTCGGTGCGGGCGCCGCCGAGAAGGCGCCAGCCGCCGCCCCGCCCGCGCTCGGGATAGACCGGGAGGCCCGCCAGCATCAGGCCCTCGAGGTCGCGCCGCGCGGTGCGCTCCGAGACCTCGAGTTCGGCGGCGACCTGGGCGGCGGTGACCCGGTCACGGCGCTGGAGCAACAGGAGGATCGCCACCAGCCGGTCGGCTTTCACGGGGCCATCTTCTCTCGAAAACCGGTCGGAAGATGGCCACTTTTCCGAGTGAGACTGCTCTTACCCACCGATCGACAGGAGAGTTCAGATGCCCGGTATGCCGACCCTCATCGCCGACCCGCGCGAGCAGCTGCTCGCCTTCCTCGAGCAGCAGCGCTCGCTCGTCCGCCTGGCTGCGTTCGGTCTCACCGACGAGCAGGCGGCGGCCAGCCCGTCCGCCAGCGCGCTGTCCGTGGGAGGTCTGCTGAAACACCTGGCCGCGGTCGAGCGGGCATGGACCGACCATCTGCTCCGGCGTACTCCTCCGTTCGACGAGGCCGTCGCCGACTATGCGGCCGGCTTCCGGATGGAGGGGAGCGACAATCTGCCCACGCTGATCGCGGACTACGAGGCGGCCTCCCGCGCCACCGACGAGGCACTTCGCTCGATGCCGCTCGACCATCCGGTGCCGGTCCCGCACGACGTCCCGTGGTTCCCCAAGGATCTCGAGGCGTGGGACGCCCACTGGGTCATCCTTCACTTGATCGAGGAGACGGCCCGGCACGCCGGCCATGCCGACATCATCCGAGAGAGCGTGGATGGCGCGACCTGGCTTCCGCTGCTCTGGGCGGCGGAGAAGCTGCTGCCCACCCCGTGGTTCGACCCGTGGGAGCCCGCCTCGGCCGCGGCCGCGGCCACGGCCTGACCAACCCGGGCCGCACCCAACGCAGGCCGGTTAGGTGTCGTGACCTGAGACGTTGTTGTCAGGCGGTGAGCCGGCTGATGGGTGGTTGTCCGCCGAGTGCGGAGTGGCCGCGTCGAGTGTTGTAGCGGTGGAGTGACCTGCCCACGCTTTTCCGGACAGTTGCGGTGGGGTGATCATGCCGCAGCTTCGGCGGCGGTGTGAAGCCGTTCGTGGTCGACGGGGCTGAGGTAGGCCAGGGCTGAGTGCCGGCGGACGGGGTTGTAGAACGCTTCGATCCATTCAAAGATCGCGGTGGCGAGCTCGGCGCGGGTCGGCCAGGTGCGCCGGTCGAGCAGTTCGATCTGCATCGTGCCGAAGAACGACTCCATCAGCGAGTTGTCGTAGGCGCAGGCGACTTTGCCCATCGAGCCGAGCAGTCCGGCTTCACGAAGTCGATGGCCGAACAGCCAGGATGTGTATTGACCAGTCTCAATCGATCGTCGCAACACCGGCTTGTTCTAGGGACAGTAGCTGCTCGTTGAGTGCTTCGGCTGGGGTCTTCCAGCCGAGCGTCTCTCGTGGCCGGTTGTTCAAGGTTCGTGCGACGGCTTCGATGTCTTCGGCGGACCATCGTGAGAGGTCGGTGCCCTTGGGGAAGTACTGGCGGAGCAGCCCGTTGGTGTTCTCGTTCGTGCCGCGTTGCCAGGGGCTGCTCGGATCGGCGAAGAACACGGGGATGCCGGTCTCGACCTTGAAGTCGGCGTGGGCCGACATCTCCTTGCCGCGGTCCCACGTCAGTGAGCGGCGCAGCTGTTCGGGCAGCGTCGTTATCGTCGCGGCGAGCGCGTTCTTCATCGTGATGGCGCCGTAGCCGGCCAGCGCCGGGCCGTTCTTAACCGTGTGCTTGTGGCGGTAGCCATCCTCGCGCGGCAGGTGAATCAGCATTGTGAACCGGGTAGTGCGCTCGACGAGGGTGCCGATCGCCGATCGTTCCAGGCCGATGAGCAAGTCACCTTCCCAATGGCCAGGGACCGCGCGATCCTCGGCTTCGGCGGGTCGTTCGCTGATCACCACCTCCGGTGTGACATGCGCCCACGCCTTCTGCTTGGAGCGCGCCCGCGGCACTCGCAGCGCGCGGCCGGTACGAAGGCACGCGACCAGCTCACGCTTGAGCGCACCGCGGCTCTCGACATAGAGCGCTTGATATATCGCCTCATGGCTAATCCGCATCGACTCATCATCCGGGAAGTCGACTTTGAGCCGGTTGGCGATCTGCTGCGGACTCCAACCTTGAGCCCAACGCCGATCGCCGCGGTGTGGTTTTCCTTTGCCGATCCACTTCGGCACCGTCGGGCCGAGGACCCGATTGCCATCGGCGTCGCGGATCTCGCCGGACAGGCGCTCTTGCACATACTCACGCAGCCGCGCGTTGAGGACCATCTTGGCGGTCTTCGGTCGACGGGCACGCCGCTCGGCATGCCACTGCGCGACCGTTGCCTTGTAGTCGAGGTTGTAGGTCCGCGTCGACGCGTTCCGAAGCAGCTCGCGCGAGATTGTCGACGGATCACGCCCTATCTGGCGGGCGATCTCACGAACGCCGGCACCCTGTGCTCGCAGCAGCGCGATGTTCTCGCGCTCGGCGAAGGACAGGTAGCGACCCGACACTGTCGGTGGCAGGCAAGGATTCACGCCGCCAGCGTGTCGATGTCAACGCCGACTGAAAATGGGGCCAGTTGTGCCGACTGAAAAGAGGGCCACTCTGTGGTCATTTCAGTCTTGCTCGGTCGTGGTGGCGCGGCCGAGGTCGCGGTCTTTGAGCCGGTAGCTGTCGCCTTTCAGCGCGATG
>DATJSI010000022.1 GCA_035504215.1 Mycobacteriales bacterium | reverse complement strand
CCGCCGGGCGGATCGGGTATTACTCCGACCGGACCGCCGGGGTCACGACCTGGTCGAGCACGGTGGCCGGCGAGCCGGGGGCGCTCACGGTGAGTTCCGCGGTATCGCTCGGCCACCCCGGTGCCGGCGCGGACAGCGACGTCGCAGGCGAGACGCGGCTGAGCCTGTCCGGCGCCAACACCGCCGCGGCCGGCACGGCGCACTCGATCTCCATCACCTCACCGGTGCGCACCACGACGGTCGCCACCAAGCACGCCGCGAGCGGCGTCGACCTCTCGGGCAATCGGCTGGTCTACCAGACCAGCCCGGCCGGGCCTCCCGTGCTGTACGACCTTCGCACCGGCCGGGCCACGACGATCGCCGGTGCGATCGCGGCGGCGATCTGGGGCAACTACCTCGCTTACGTCGACGCCGACGGCTCGGTGTGGCGCCGGGCGCTGTCCGGTGCCGCCACCCCGGTGAAGCTTCGGGCGGCGGTGCCGGTGAGGCAGCGGGCCGGTCTGACCGCACGGGTCAGCGAGTACGGCGACGACGTGATGTGGCAGGTGGTCGCTGCCCAGCCGAAGACCGTGATCCACGAGGCCTATCGCGATGCCGCCACGATGGCACCGGCGGTCTCGCTGCTGGGCGCCTACGCGCCGCAGGCCGCGACGTCCGACGGCGTACTCGAGCTCAAGGACACCGGCACCCGCGCGGACTACTACCTGCAGCACTACGGGTCGTCGCACCGCACTCGCGTGCTGTCCGTGGCGGACACCGGCCTGCTGCCGGACGCGCCGGACGGGGTTGCCGTCGACGGCGGGCTGATCGCGTGGATCGACGGCGCCAACCGGGCACGCGTCGCTCCGCTGCCGGTCGCCCCCACGCCGCAGGCCCCGCGCTACCTCGGCGACCGGCTTGCCCCGACGTCGGCGACACCGACCAAGAAGCTTCCGTGGTCGGCTTTCATCCCGATGTCGGCCGCGATGACCGCGTGCCACGTGCAGATCCTCGCGGGAGCGACCGTCGAACGGACCCTGAAGTGCGCGGCCGCGGACGCGGCCCTGGGCGACGTGTCCGTGCGCTGGGACGGGCGGGACGCCGCCGGCCACAAGCTGTCGCCCGGGAGCTACACCTGGCGGCTCGAGGCGGCGAACTCCGCGGGCAGCGCGCTCGCCGCCGATGGCGCCTCGAACCCGATCCAGGGGCGAATCACGGTCGGCTGAGCGGCTCGCAGCACGGCATGGCGGCACCCCGGCGCGGATAGGCTCGGCCGCATGAGAGGACGTCGTCGTTGATCGACTTCCGCTACCACATCGTCTCGATCGTCGCGGTCTTCCTGGCCTTGGCCCTCGGGCTGTTCCTCGGGAGCACGACGCTGCAGAGCACGGTCACCCACAACCTCGACAACCAGGCGAAGCGGGTCACCGGTGAGTACAAGCACACCGAGGCCATCAACGGCCAGCTCCGGGCGTCGCTCGGCGACGAGCAGGCGCTGACCAAGGAGATCGAGCCGTTCGCTGTGGAGGACCGGCTGACCGGGGACGCTGTTGCGCTGGTCTCGGCGCCGGGGGTGGACGGATCGCTGGTGAAGTCCGTGGTGAACACCCTGCAGCTCGCCGGCGCCACCGTCACCGCCAACGTCGCCCTGCAGTCCGCCTACATCGATCCGACCCAGGACGCCGAACTGGGCCAACTGGCGACCTCGCTCGCGCTGCCGAACCACACGTTGCCGAACGGGAACGGCGCCACCAAGGTGTCGTCGATCCTCGCCGATGTCCTGCTCGCGCGTCCGGGCCACCGCACGGTGAGCCGCTCGCACGTCAACGAGACGCTGAACGCGCTGTCGGACGGCAAGTTCATCAGCGTGTCCGGCAACCTGCCGAACCGGCCGGCGAACATGGCCGTGCTGTTGCTCGCCGACCCGACCTCGAGCGGCGCGGCGAATATCGTCCAAACCCAGAACACCGAGCTCGTCACGCTGGCCAAGGACCTGCGCGGCTCCTCGTCCGCCGCCGTCGTCGCCGGCCCGGACCCGACGCCGGGAAACTCGGCGAGTGCGTTAGCCACTGCCCGCAACGACTCGACGCTCACCAAGAACACCTCCACCGTCGACTTCGACACGAGCAGCTCGCCCGACCCGGCGGCCGGGCGGATCGCGATCGTGCTCGCGCTCGCGGACGCCGCGTCCTCCGGCACGGTGGGCGCCTACGGCCTGGGCGAGAACCAGGTGCTACCGAGCCCGTCACCGTCGCCGTGAGCCGACGTGGCGGCGCGGCCCGCGCCGTACTCGCCGGCCTGGTGTCGGCGGCCGCGGCCCAGACGGCCTGGGGTCGGTTGCGGCCCTCGGGCCGGAGCAGCGATGAGTCCCGGTGGACCCGGCGGAACTTCCGTGGCCGGCCGGTGACGTTGTTGCTCGGCCCGGCGGTCGGTGCCGGGGCGTTGGGCGGTGCCGTGCTGGCCGCGAAGCCCGCCCGCCGCGCCGCCTTGATCGCGGTCGCCGGAGCCGCGCTCACCGGCGGGTACGACGACTTGTACGGGAATCGTCATGCCCTCGGCTTGCGGGGGCATGCGCGCGCGCTGCGCGACGGGGAGCTCACCACCGGGGTCGTCAAGCTGGTCGCGATCACGGGTGCCGGGGCGCTCGCCGCCGGGCAGCGCAGCCGCAAGCCGGTGGACATCGTCCTGGGGACCGTTCTCACCGCCGGCGGCGCCAACCTGGTGAACCTGTTCGACCTGCGTCCCGGGCGGGCGTTGAAGGTCAGCACCCTCGCCGCGGCCGGCCTGCTTCGTACCGGCGGCGAGAGCCGGGTGCTCGCCGGGGCGGCCGCCGGCGCCGCTCTCGCTGCGATCCCGGTTGATCTGGGGGAGCGCGCGATGCTGGGCGACTGCGGCGCCGGCGCGCTGGGCGCGTTGCTCGGCACCGCAGCCGCCTGCTCGGGCGGTCGAGCTCGCCAGGTTCTACTGGCCGCGGTGGTCGTAGGACTGACGCTCGCGAGCGAGCGGGTGAGCTTCAGCGCGGTCATCGACGGCCACCCGGTCCTGCATGCGCTCGATCAGGTCGGCCGGCAGCACGAATGAGCGCACCCACCGCGCACCCGGAGACGTCTGCCGCGCCCGGGATCGCGCGGGCCGCGTTGGTCATCGCCGCCGTCACGACCGCCGCGCGGCTGGCCGGCTTCGCGCGGGTCGTCGTGTTCGCCCGGATCGTCGGTCCGAGCTGTCTCGGTGACACCTACGTCACGGCCAACACGGTGCCGAACATCATCTTCGACATCGTCGCCGGCGGGGCACTGTCCAGCCTCGTCGTACCGGTGCTTGCGGGGCCTGCAGCCGCCGGCGCTCGCGACGTCGTCGACCGCACGACCTCCGCCCTGCTCACCTGGGCGGTCTCGATCCTGGTGCCGATCATGGTGGTCGGCCTGCTGCTTACCCACCCCCTGGTTCGCGTGCTCGTCGGGCACGGCCATCACGGCTGTACGGCGAACAGCGAGGTGGCGATCGGCGCCCGCATGCTGGCGGTGTTCATGCCGCAGGTCGTGCTCTACGGCGCAGCGGTCGTCCTCATCGGTGTACTGCAGGCGCACCGCCGCTTCGTCGGCCCGGCGCTGGGTCCGCTGGTCTCGAGTCTCGTCGTCATCGCGGCGTACGTCGTCTTCGGCGCGGTCGCGGCGCACGAGGAGACCAGGCTCGCCACCCTGACCCGCGGGCACGAGCTGATCCTTTCTTTGGGTACGACGCTCGGTGTCGCCGCGCTCCTCCTCACGTTGGTGGTTCCGGCCGTGCGGCTCGGCATCCGGCTGCGGCCGACGTACCGCTTCCCGCCGGGTGTCGGCGCCACCATCCGCGCGATGGCCCTGTCGGGCGCGGTCGTCGTCGGCAGCTCGGATCTCGCGACCGCCGTCGTGCTCCGCCTCACCAACTCCCGCGGAGTCGACGGAAGCGTCGTGCTCTACAACCTCGCCTGGACGGTGTTCACGGTGCCGTGGGCGGTTGCGGCCGTGCCGTTGGCGACGAGCGCGTTCCCGGGACTGACCGCAACCTGGCAGAGCGGAGATCGTGCCGCCTACACCTCGACCGCCGCCCGAACCGCCCGCGCGATGCTTGTAGTGGTCGCGGCCACGGCAGCGGTCATGGGCGCGGCGGCGGGACCGGTCGCGCGCGTCGTCGTCCTTGACGCCCCCGGCCACGTGGCGCCGACCATCCTCGCCCGTGGTCTCGCCACGTTCGCCCCCGGCCTGCTCGGCTATGCCTTGGTCGCTCTGATGTCGCGCGCGCTCTACGCTCAGGGGAACGCCCGCACTCCGGCAACCGCGGTGCTGGGTGGCTGGTTGGTCGCGGTCGTGGTGGACATCGCGCTCGCCGAGGCGATGCCACCGGGCTGGACCGTCGCTGCGGTCGGCATCGGTACGACGGTCGGCGTGACGGTCAGCGGGCTCTGGTTGCTCCTCGCGCTGCGCCGCTCGGCGGGCTCGGCGGCGCTGTCGGGGTTGGCGAAGGCGGCGACCGCGGCTGTGGCCGGCGGGCTGGCGGGTGCCGGCGGCGGCGTGCTGCTGGCCAGGGCGGCGCCGGTCAAGGGAGTCGCGGGCGACCTCGCGGTCATCATCGGCGTGGCGGCGATCGCGCTGGCCGTCCATGCTCTGGTCGTGGCCGTGATCGACCGACCCACCCTGCGGATGATCGCCGCCCGGGCGGGATTGCGGCGTGCCTGAGCACATCGCGGAGCCGATGCCGTCCGGCCGGTCGGTGCTGCTGGTGGTCGCCGACGTCACCGGCGGGATCCGCCGGCACGTTCGTGACCTGGCCGACGGCCTGCCCGCCCGCGGGCTCCGGGTGGTCGTGTGCGCGCCGTCGGCGACGATCGCCAGGCTCGATCTCGGGGGGCTCGACGTCACCGTCGTGGAAGCGCCGGTGGGGAGCTCGAGGCCCGGACCGCTCGCCGCCACCCGTCGCGCGCTGCGGTCCGCTGCCCGGGAAGCGGACCTGGTTCACGCGCACGGCCTTCGAGCCGGCGCGCAAGCCGTCGGCTTCGGCGGCGACACCCCGCTCGTCGTCACGTGGCACAACGCCGGCCAGGGTGGCGCGCTGCGACGCGCGATGCACCGTGCGCTGGCCCGCTACGTCGCTCGCTCCACCGACCTCACCCTGGTCGCGTCCTCCGACCTCGGTGATGCGGCGCGAGCGGCCGGCGCGACGTTGGTCCGCAGCGCATTCGTGACCGCGCCCGCGCTCTCGCCAGCCACGAAGGACCCCCTGCAGCTGCGCAGCGAGCTCGGCGTCGGGACCCGTCCCGTCGTGCTCGGGATCGGGCGGCTGCATCGGCAGAAGCGCTGGGATGTGCTGGTCGACGCGGCCGCATCGTGGTCCGGCGAGCGCTCGCCGGTCGTCGTGATCGCCGGCGAAGGGCCCGGGCGGGCCGATCTCGAACGCCGCATCGCCGCCAGTGGCGCGCCGGTGCGGCTGCTCGGCTACCGCACCGATGTCGCCGACCTGCTCGCGGTCGCGGACGTCGTCGCGCTACCGAGTGAATGGGAGGCCCGTGCGCTGGTCGCCCAGGAGGCGCTGCGGGCCGGCGTGCCGCTCGTCACCACCGATGTCGGGGGCCTGGGTGGGCTGGTGCGTGGCGCGGCGGTGATCGTCCCGGTGGGGGACGCCGGGGCTTTGCGCAACGCCGTCGAGTCGATCATCGCCGATGACGAGCGGCGCCAGAACCTGATCGCGGCAGGGATCGCCAAGGCCCGGCGCTGGCCCGATCGCGAAGGGGCCCTCGACCAGCTGGTCGCGAACTACGCCGACCTGCTCGACCGCATCAGCCTGCGCTGAAGGCACGTCGCGGATCCGGCCCGACTCGCCCGGAGTGGCGGTGCCGCCGATCGTTGCGCGGTGTTACCGTGGACTCCCGTGGGTTGCTGCCGCGAGATGAGTCCTCACCATCCTTCATGACCGGTCGAGACCGACCGAATACGTCATGATGCTGCGCGGCGCTTGAGACCACGGGAGGGCATGTGGCTCGGTCGGCCAGTGCGTCGAACGTCGCCGTACGACACGTCTTCGTCACCGGAGGCGTTGCTTCGAGCCTCGGCAAGGGCCTCACGGCTTCGAGCCTCGGTCGGCTGCTGAAGTCCCGCGGGCTGCGGGTCACGATGCAGAAGCTCGACCCCTACCTCAACGTCGACCCGGGCACGATGAACCCCTTTCAGCACGGCGAGGTCTTCGTCACCGAGGACGGTGCCGAAACCGACCTCGACATCGGCCACTACGAGCGCTTTCTCGACGAGGAGCTCTACGGCACCGCCAACGTGACAACCGGCAAGGTCTACTCCGAGGTCATCGCAAAGGAGCGGCGCGGCGAGTACCTCGGTGACACCGTTCAGGTGATCCCGCACATCACCAACGAGATCAAGGAGCGGATCCGCGCGATGGCCGTTCCGCCGCCCGGCGGGGACGGGGTCGACGTCGTCATCACGGAGATCGGTGGCACCGTCGGCGACATCGAGTCGCTGCCGTTCCTCGAGGCGGCCCGCCAGGTCCGCCAGGACGTCGGACGGGACAACGTCTTCTTCCTGCACGTCTCGCTGGTGCCCTATCTCGCGCCATCCGGCGAGCAGAAGAGCAAGCCGACCCAGCACTCAGTGCAGTCGCTGCGCTCGATCGGCATCACGCCGGATGCGATCGTCTGCCGGTCGGACCGCCCGATCCCGGCCGGCCTCAAACGCAAGATCGCGCAGACCTGCGACGTCGATGAGGAGGCCGTCGTCTCGGCACCGGACGCCGCGTCGATCTACGACATCCCCAAGGTCCTGCACGCCGAGGGTCTGGACGCCTATGTGGTGCGCCGGCTCAGCCTGCCGTTCCGCGACGTCGACTGGGCGGAGTGGGACGAGCTGCTTCGGCGCATCCACCGACCGAGCCAGCGCGCGACGGTCGCGCTGGTGGGCAAGTACGTCGACCTGCCGGACGCCTACCTCTCGGTGACGGAGGCGCTGCGGGCGGCGGGCGCGGCCAACGACGCGCACATCGACATCCGATGGGTCACCTCGGACGAGTGCGCGACGCCGGAAGGCGCCGCGCGCACGCTCGACGGGGTGGACGGCGTACTGATTCCCGGCGGCTTCGGCGTCCGTGGCATCGAGGGCAAGGTCGGTGCGGTGCGCCATGCGCGCGAGCATCGGATCCCCACCCTCGGGCTGTGCCTCGGGTTGCAGTGCATGGTGATCGACGTCGCGCGGCATCGGGCGGGGCTGACCGGTGCCAACTCCGCGGAGTTCGATCCCGACACCCCGCACGCGGTGATCTCGACCATGGCCGATCAGGTCGATGTCGTCGCCGGTGAGCGGGACATGGGCGGCACGATGCGCCTCGGCTCCTAGCCGGCCGTCCTGCTCGAAGGCTCGCTGGTCGCCAAGGCCTACGGCAGCAGCCGGGTCGCCGAGCGGCACCGGCACCGTTACGAGGTCGCGAACTCCTACCGCCCCGCGCTGGAAGACGCCGGCATGGTGTTCTCCGGGACCTCCCCGGACGGCCGGTTGGTCGAGTACGTCGAGCTGCAGGCCGACCAGCACCCCTTCTTCGTCGGCACCCAGGCCCACCCCGAGTTCAAGTCGAGGCCCACCCGGGCGCACCCCCTGTTCACCGGTTTCGTCGCGGCCGCACTGCAACGCGCCACTGACGCGCAGGCCGAGCTCGGCGCCATCACCTTGCCGGGGGACGGGTTGTCGGTGGGATCCTGAGCCCTGCCCAGTTCCGAACCGACCAGCCGGACGGTGCCGTGACAGCCGCCATGCGCGATGAGCCTTCGAGCGCGTTCCCGGTTCGGGCGTCGCACGTCGCCTTCCGCTCCGGCCGCGTGATCGACGTCCGCACCGATGAGGTCGCCATGCCGGGCGGCACGACCGCGACCCGGGACGTCGTCGTCCATCCCGGCGCCGTTGCGGTCATCGCGCTCGACGACGCGGGTCGAGTCCTGCTGCTGCAGCAGTACCGCCATCCGGTCCGCCGACTGCTCTGGGAGCCGCCGGCCGGGCTGCTCGACAAGGAGGGCGAGCCGCCGTTGCACGCCGCTCAGCGCGAGCTGTACGAGGAGGCTCATCTCGAGGCCGACCGCTGGGACGTGCTGGTCGACGCGTTCACCTCGCCGGGCATGACCGACGAGGCGGTCCGGATCTATCTCGCGCGGGATGTCCGGCCCGCCTCGGCGCCCAGGTTCGTGGGCGAGGACGAGGAGAGCGACATGCCGCAACGCTGGGTGCCGCTCGACGAGGCGGTGGCCGGCGTCCAAAGCGGCGAGCTGCACAACCCGCTCGCGGCGATCGGGCTGCTCGCCGCGTCGCTCGCCGCCCGTGAGGCTTTTGCGGCGCTTCGTCCGGCCGATGCGCAATGGCCCGAAGCATCGCCGTTCACCGGATCGGTCCGCGAGTCGCCGAGCCCCTGAGCCCCCGTTTAGGATCCCAACGAGCGCTGTGCCCGGTGGCAACGACGCCGCCGGCGGTCGAAAGGTGTGGACACCGTGTTGATCGGCATCCCCCGCGAGGTCAAGGACAACGAGTTCCGGGTGGCGATCACCCCGTCCGGCGTACACGAGCTGGTCAGCCAGGGCCACGACGTCGTCATCGAGCGCGAGGCCGGCGTGGGCTCGTCGATCCCGGACGACGACTACGTCGCGGCCGGCGCGAAGCTGCTGCCGACCGCGGACGACGTGTGGGGCGAGGCGGAGCTGATCTGCAAGGTGAAGGAGCCGGTGGCCGAGGAGTACCACCGGATGCGCGCCGATCAGGTCCTGTTCACCTACCTGCACCTGGCCGCGAGCGAGCCGTGCACCAACGCCCTGATCTCCTCGGGCACGACCGCGATCGCCTACGAGACGGTGCAGCTCGCGGACGGGTCACTGCCGCTGCTGGCGCCGATGAGCGAGGTCGCCGGACGGATGGCGCCGCAGGTGGGTGCCCATCACCTCCAGCGCGACGGGGGCGGGCGCGGCGTACTCATGGGTGGCGTCTCCGGCACCTATGCGGCCAAGGTTGTGGTGCTCGGCGCGGGGGTCTCGGGCATGAACGCCGCGGCCATCGCGCTCGGTATGCAGGCCGAGGTGCTGGTCCTCGACCGCAACATCGAGAAGCTCCGGCAGGCCGACCGGATCTACCAGGGCCACCTCCAGACCGTTGCGTCGAACGCCTACGAGGTGGAGCGGGCCTGCATCGACGCGGACCTGGTGATCGGCGCAGTTCTGGTCGCGGGTGCGAAGGCGCCGACGTTGGTGAGCGATGACCTGGTCGCGCGGATGAAGCCGGGTGCGGTCCTCGTCGACATCGCGGTCGACCAGGGCGGCTGCTTCCAGTCCACCCGGCCGACCACGCACTCGGATCCGACCTTCATGGTTCACGACGCGGTCTTCTACTGCGTCGCGAACATGCCCGGCGCCGTGCCGCACACGTCGACCTACGCGTTGACCAACGTCACGTTGCCGTACGTCGAGCGGATCGCCGGGCTCGGCTGGCAGGAGGCGGTGCGCCGCGATCCCGCTCTGGCGGGTGGGGTCAACGTGGTGAGCGGAGACGTCGTGTGCGAGCCGGTGGCCGAGGCGCACGGCCTGCCGTACCGGCCGCTGGCCGAGGTGCTCGGCTGAGCTCGAGCGATCACGCCGCGATCGACCGGGTGATCCGCGGCTACCTCGACCATCTCGCCGTCGAGCGCGGGTTGAGCCGAAACACGTTGAGTTCGTATCGTCGCGACCTCGCGCGGTACGCGGAGTACCTCGCTGCGCAGGGGCGCAGTTCCCTCGACGACGTGACCGAGGCCGACGTCACGGGTTTCGTGGCGGTGCTGCGCAGCGGCGCTGGGGAGCAGGTGGCACTGCGCGCCTCGTCCGCGGCGCGGGCCGTCGTTGCCGTCCGCGGGCTGCATCGCTTCGCGCTGCGCGAAGGGCTGGCCGAGAGCGACCCGGCCGCCGCGGTGCGTCCGCCCACCCCGCCCCGCCGCCTGCCGCGGGCGCTTTCGCTGGACGACGTCACCGCGCTGATCGCCGCCGCGGGATCCGACGGCTCGCCGCGGGGTGTGCGCGACCAGGCCCTCCTCGAGTTCCTCTACGGCACCGGGGCGCGGATCGGTGAGGCGGTCGCGCTGGACGTGGACGACCTCGACCCGGACCGGGGAACAGTTCTGCTGCGCGGCAAGGGCGGCAAGGACCGGGTAGTGCCGGTCGGGAGCTACGCCCGCGACGCGGTCGAGGGCTACCTCGTCCGTGGCCGGCCGGTGCTCGCCTCCGGCGGCGGGGGAGGGCCGGCGCTGTTCCTCAACACCCGAGGCGGGCGGCTGTCCCGGCAGAGCGCGTGGGCGATTCTCCAGACGGCGGCGCAGCGCGCCGGACTACGGTCGCGGATCGGCCCGCACACCCTCCGGCACTCCTTCGCCACCCACCTGCTCGACGGCGGAGCCGACGTGCGCGTGGTGCAGGAACTGCTCGGACACGCCTCCGTCACGACCACTCAGGTCTACACACTGGTCACCGTGGACCGGCTCCGCGAGGTCTACGCGATGTCCCATCCTCGAGCGCGTTCAGGCTGATCAGAGCGTTGTGGCAGCGGTGCCGGCGGCAGCCGCCGGTTGCCAACCCGCCTGATCGGCATTAGGTTGCGCGTCGCGGTTAACCGCTTCGGCGAGATATCGCGCTGTCGCCGTAAAGCTTTACCGAGAGGACGACATGTCGACAACCGCGGAGCGGACCCGCCCGCCGCGCGAGATCGGCCCGACCGGGCGGCCACGCCCCCGTCTGCGGGACCCGAAACCGCTGAGCGAGCACGGTCCCGCGAAGATCCTCGCCCTGGCCAACCAGAAGGGCGGGGTCGGCAAGACCACGACCGCGATCAACCTCGGTGCCGCCCTGACCGAGTTCGGCCGGCGGGTCCTCCTGGTCGACTTCGACCCTCAGGGCGCGCTCTCGGTCGGGCTCGGGGTCAACCCGCACGAGCTGGACCAGACGATCTACAACGCCCTCATGGAGCGCGGGGTCACCGCGGACGACATCCTGATCAAGACCAGCAGCGGCCTGGACCTGCTCCCGAGCAATATCGACCTGTCCGCCGCGGAGGTCCAACTGGTCGGCGAGGTCGCCCGCGAGCAGTCGCTCAAGCGGGTGCTCGAGCCGATGGTCGAGGACTACGACGTCATCCTGATCGACTGTCAGCCCTCGCTCGGCCTGCTTACCATCAACGCGCTCACCGCCGCCGACGGTGTGATCGTTCCGCTGGAGTGCGAGTACTTCTCGCTGCGCGGTGTGGCACTCCTGATCCAGACCATCGAGAAAGTGAGCGAGCGGCTTAACCCTCAACTTCAACTTGAGGGGATCCTCGCAACAATGTATGACGGTCGTACTCTCCATGGCCGCGAAGTGCTCACCCGCGTTGTGCAGGCGTTCGGCAACAAGGTCTTCCACACGGTGATCAACCGAACCGTCCGGTTCCCGGAGACGACCGTCGCGGGGGAGCCGATCACCAGCTTCGCGTCGTCCTCACCCGGGGCAGCGGCCTACCGCGACCTGGCCAGAGAGGTGGTGGCCCGGTGTCTCGCCGGGTGATCCTGCCCGGTGCGGACGAGCTGTTCCGATCGACCGGAGCGCTACGTCCCGACGACCGCACCGGCAACGGCGAGCCGGCGGCGGCCGAGCCGACCGTTCGGCGTGACGGCGCGATGGGAGCGAACCCGTCGCGCTCCCGACCGAGCGGTCGCCAACGGCACGACGAGAAGATCACGGTCTATGTCTCACCTGCAGAGCTGGTCGATCTGGAGCACGCCCGTCTGATCCTTCGGGCCGAGCATTCGCTCGCGGTGGATCGGGGCCGGATCGTGCGCGAGGCGCTGTCGGTCGTGCTGGCCGATCTGGAGGCCAAGGGGGACCACAGCATCCTGGTCCGCCGGCTGCGGGCCGACTGAGCCCGGCCGCGGCGACGATCCTCGATGCTCTACGCACTGCGCCAGCCGTCGACACTGCTCGGTCTCGCCCTGGGTTTCGTGCTGGGCTGCGTCCTGCGGGTGGCGGTCCAGCAGCTGCTGGTCAACGGCCGCCGGGCCCTTCGCACCGTCACCGCTTCCCGGGGTTGGCTCGACCCGTTCGGGCTCGTGGCGGTGCTGCTTGCCGGCGTCGGATGGTCGCCCCGGCCGACGCTGCGGTTCGGCAAGCGGTCCCAGGTCTGGGTGGTGGTCGTGGCCGCCGTCGCCGTCCATGGCTTGCTCGCGGCGGCCGGGTTGGCGGCGTACAAGGCAGCAGGCGGCCATTCCGGCTTCTTCCCGCTGATGTCCAGCCTGGCCGTGCTGCACGGATCTCAGTCGCTGGCCACGGATGCGGGTCAGCGGATCGCAATCGGGTTCGGCATCGAGAACCTGGCCTGCGGGCTGCTGGCCCTCGTGCCGGTTCCGCCGCTCGAGCTCGGCGTCGCATTGTGGTCGACGCTGCCGCGCAGCAGCGGAAGTCGCCGGCTGGCCTACCACTTCCTCGAGGAGCAGTGGGGGACCGCGATCGTGCTGGTCCTTCTGATCGTCCCGCTGGGCGGTGAGTACCCGCTGCTCCTGCAGCTGATCGGCGACGTCGCGGACCGGATCCTGCACGCGCTGTAACCGCTCGTCGCGCGGCGAGCCGAGCCGGGTCCGGACACCGGCCTGGGCTACCGTCGAGCGGTGGTGCTCTCCGGTCCGGGAGCGGCTGAGTCGGCCGCGCCTGTGGACGCTGACGGCTTGGCCGGATCGTCGGCTTTTCACGTCCATCTCGACGTTTTCGACGGGCCGTTCGACCTGCTGCTCAGCCTGATCGCGAAGCGCCGGCTGGATGTCACGCTGGTCGCGATCGCGCAGGTCACTGACGACTTTCTCGGCTACCTCCGCGCGCACGCCGACGATTGGGACCTGGACCAGGCGAGCGAGTTCCTGGTGGTGGCCGCGACGCTGCTCGACCTGAAGGTCGCCCGGCTGCTCCCTTCGGCCGAGGTCGACGAGGAGGACCTGGCGCTGCTCGAGGCCCGGGACCTGCTCTTCGCCCGGCTGCTGCAGTACCGCGCGTACAAAGAGGTCGCCCGCTGGTTCACCGAGCAGATCGGCCAGGCCGGACTGCGCTACCCCCGCACGGCGGGCCTGGAACCGGCGTTCGTGGACCTGCTGCCCGAGGTCCAGCTCGGGCTCGACCCGCAGGAGTTCGCCGAGCTGGCCGCTCGGGCGTCGGCGCCGCGGCCGCTGCCCGTGGTCGACATCGGTCACATCCATGCACCCGTCGTGAGCGTCCGCGAGCAGGCCGCACTGCTGGCCGGCCGGCTGCGGGCGAGCGGCGGCGCGAGCTTCCGTGCGCTGATCGCGGACTGCACCGAGACGATGACGATCGTCGTGCGGTTTCTTGCTCTGCTCGAGCTCTATCGCGAAGGCGCGGTCGCCTTCGACCAGCTGGTCGCGTTCGGCGAGCTGAACGTCCGCTGGGTCGCCGGCGACGGTGAGCTGGCCGTGCTGGCGGCCGACATCGACGACTCCTACGACACGGTTGAGGGCAATGACGGATGACCTGGTCATCGTGACCGACGACACCGAGCCCGTGATCCTGCCCGACCTGCGTGCCGGCATCGAAGCCGTCCTGCTGGTCGTCGAGGAACCGGTCGACGAGACGACGCTCGCGCAGGTGGTCGAACGCCCGAGAGAAGAGGTTCGCGAGCTGCTGCGCGAGCTCGCTGCCGACTACGACCGCGGCGGGCGCGGATTCGAGCTTCGGGAGGTCGCCGGCGGCTGGCGGCTCTACACGCGCGCGTCGTGTGCGCCGTACGTCGAGCGGTTCGTGCGCGAAGGTCAGCCGGCTCGCCTGAGCCAGGCGGCGTTGGAGACCCTTGCGGTCATCGCCTACCGCCAGCCGACGACGCGCGCCAGGATCGCCGCCGTACGCGGCGTCAATGTCGACGCGGTCGTGCGGACGCTGGTCACCCGAGGATTGATCGCGGAAGTGGGTGTGGAGCGCGAAACCGGAGCAATTCTTTACGCCACTACCGAACACTTCCTCGACCGGCTCGGGTTGTCCTCGCTCGCGGAGCTGCCCGACATCTCCGAGTACCTGCCGGATCACTCCGCGATCGACGACGATGCCGTCGCTGGTTGAGCGCGAAGCCGGCGCAGGCTCGAACGGAACGCGACTGCAGAAAGTGCTGGCCGAGGCGGGCTTCGGCAGCCGGCGCGCCTGCGAGGCGCTGATCTCGGCCGGTCGGGTGCAGGTGAACGGGCACACCGCGACGCTCGGCGCGCGGGTGGATCCCCAGCACGACCGGATCGTCCTCGACGGCGCGCAGGTCCCTACCCGCGAGGGACTGGCCTACCTCGCCGTGAACAAGCCGCGAGGCATGCTCTCGACCATGTCCGACGACCGAGGCCGGCCGTGCGTCGGCGACGTTGTCGCCGACCTGGCCAGCCGGCTGCACCACGTGGGGCGGCTCGACGCGGACAGCGAGGGCCTGTTGCTCCTCACGAACGACGGGCCCCTCTCGCACCGGCTGATGCATCCGTCGTTCGGGGTGGCGAAGACCTACCTCGCCGAGGTCGACGGCGTCCTCCCACGGCTCGCGACCAGGCGGCTGCGCGGCGGAGTCGAGCTGGACGACGGACCCGCGCGGGCCGACCGGGTCGAGCTGGTCGGGGCGACCGCCAAGCGCAGCATCGTCGAGATCACCTTGCACGAGGGGCGCAAGCACGTGGTCCGGCGGATGTTCGCGGAGGTCGGCTTCCCGGTGACGCGGTTGGTGCGCACCTCGGTCGGCCCGATCCGCCTGGGCGACCTGAAGCCGGGTGGCCGCCGGCACCTGCAGCCGGGCGAGGTCCGGGCCTTGTATCGAGAAGTCGACTTGTAGATCTATCGGTAGAACGACATCGAGAGTTCGGGGAGGAGCCAGATGGCGGTTCGCGCGTTGCGCGGGGCCACCCAGGTCGACGTCGACGAACGCGAGGCGGTGATCGAGGCGACCGCCGAACTGGTCGAAGCTGTGCTGACCCGCAACCGGCTCGACCACGACGCACTCATCTCGATCGTCTTCACGACGACGCCGGATCTCACCTCGGAGTTCCCCGCCTACGCCGCCCGCACGATGGGCATCACCGACGTCCCCTTCCTGTGCGCGTCCGAGATCGCGGTGCCCGGAGCGATGGAGCGCGTGATCCGGCTGCTGGCGTTGGTCGAGGCCGAGTTCAGCCGCGCCGATGCGCGCCACGTCTACCTGCGTGGTGCGGCGGCGCTGCGCACCGACCTGCCGAGGGACTGACGTGAATGCCGCCCCCCGTGGCCGGTTGCTGGTCATCGGCACCGGTCTGATCGGAACCTCGATCGCGCTGGCGGCGCGCGCGGCCGGCTACGACGTCGCCCTCGACGACTCCGACGAAGAGCAGCTCGCACTCGCCGAGTCGGTCGGGGCCGGCCGGCGCAGGGCAGCGGGGGAACGGTTCGACCTGGCGGTGGCGGCGGTGCCCCCGGGTGCGGTCGGTGTGGTCGTCGACCGCCTGCTCCGCGAGAGTACGGTCCCGGTGGTGACACACACCGCAAGCGTTCAACTTGAACCTCAACGTGAGGTCGAGGCCCATCAGCCGGGGTGCGATCGCTACGTCGGCAGTCACCCGATCGCCGGCCGGGAGCGCTCCGGGCCTCATCACGCGTCGGCGGACCTGTTCGAACAGCGCCCCTGGGTGATCTGCCCGACTGCGCACTCCAGCGGGGCCGCCGTGGCCGCGGTCACCGACCTCGCGCTGGCGTGCGGGGCGGTGGTCACGCAGATGAGCGCGGACGAGCACGACGCCGTGCTGGCGCGGTTGTCCCACGTTCCACAGCTGCTCGCCTCCGCGCTTGCCGCCTCGCTGCTGGGCCTGGACCGCGCCGAGGTGGCGCTCGCGGGCGCCGGGCTCCGCGACACCTCCAGGCTGGCGGACAGCGATGCCGGAATGTGGGCCGGGATCGCCGCGGCCAACCCGGCCGGGATCGCCGCCGCTCTGCGCGGCGTGCTGGACCCGCTCGAGCGCCTGGTGGAGGTGCTCGAGCAGCGGCCCGACGCCACCGAGCCGGCGGTGAGAGAACTGGTTGAGGCCGGTCGGCGCGGGCGGGCGATGCTCACCGGCAAGCACGGCCAGGCGGCGGTCCGGTGGGCCAGCGTTGCCGTCGTCGTACCGGACGAGCCGGGCGCGCTCGCCCGGTTGTTCTCCGACGCTGCCGATGCGGGGGTGAACGTGGAGGACATCAGGGTCGACCACTCCCCGGGCCTGCCGGTCGGGATCGTCGAGCTCGACGTGTCGGCCCAGCACCATGAGGTGCTGGCTTCGGCGCTCACCCGGCAGGGGTGGACCGCTACCGCCAGCCCACCCGCCAGTGGCGGCTAGGCTCGGCTGACGCCGAGGCGCGGCGAGTCTTCGAGGAGGGTCGGTGCAGCGGCGAGATCTGGTCGTTGCGATCGACGGCCCCTCCGGGTCCGGGAAGTCCACCGTGGCCCGCGAGGCCGCCTCGGCGCTCGACCTGCGCTACCTGGACACCGGCGCGATGTACCGCGCGGTGACCTGGCTCGCCCTGGAGCACCACGTCGACCTCACGGCCGGTGACGAGCTGGCGAGGATCGCGGAGCAGGCCGAGCTCAAGGTCACCACCGATCCGCGCGCACCCACGATCCTCGCGGACGGCATCGACGTGACCGCCGCGGTGCGCAGCCCGGAGGTGACCGGCGCGGTGAGCGCCGTGAGCGCGGTGCCCGGCGTACGCGCGGCCATGGTGCGCCGGCAACGGGAGATCATCGGCGAGGGCGGCATCGTGGTCGAGGGCAGAGACATCGGCTCGACCGTCGCACCCGATGCCCCCGTGAAGATCTTCCTCACCGCAGACGCCTCCACCCGGGCCGAGCGACGCACCCGTCAGGACGGGCTGGGCGAGGCGCCCGGATCGCTCGCCGCCACCGAGGCCGACCTGCGCCGCCGCGACACGGCAGACAGCACGCGCGCAGCATCGCCGCTCCAGCAAGCGCCCGACGCGACGGTGGTGGACACCTCGGGCCTCGACATCCACCAGGTCGTGGCGCTCATCGTCGAGCAGGCCAGGGCGGTGTCGGTGTGAGCCGGCGTGCCGACCCGACCCGGGAGAGCATTCCGCTGTTGGTGGCACGACGGGTCGCGCAGCGCATCCTGCGGATCGCGTTCGCGCTGCGGCTGCGCGGGCTCGAGAACCTTCCCGACTCCGGACCCGTGCTGCTGGCCGGCAACCACTCAGGCTTTCTCGATGGGCCGATCGTCATGATCATGTTGCCGCGGCCCTCCTCGTTCCTGGTCAAGAGCGAGATCTTCAAAGGGCCGGTGCGGTGGCTGTTGAGGTTCGCGCGCCAGATCCCGATCCACCGCGGTACGCCGGACCGTACGGCGCTGCGTACCGGGCTCGGCGTGCTCGCGGACGGCGGCGTGCTCGGTGTCTTTCCCGAGGGCACCCGCGGATCCGGCGACCTCGCGACGATCCAGCACGGCATCGGCTACCTCGCGCTCAACTCGCGGTGCCCGATCGTGCCGGTGCTGTGCAAGGGCACCCAGCAGGCGTTGCCGAAGGGCAAGGTCATCCCGCGCTGGCGAACGCCGATCGAGATCGTGTTCGGTCCGGCGTTCGAGCTCGACATCCCCGGGGACTTGCGCACCCGCGCGACCATCGCGGCCGCCGCCGAGCAGGTTCGCACCCATCTGCTGGCACTGCTCGAGGCCGAGCGGCAGTCGGCATGACAACCGGCGCAGATGCGCTGCCGGTGGTCGCCGTGATCGGTCGCCCGAACGTCGGCAAGTCCACCCTTGTCAATCGGATCCTCGGCCGGCGCGAGGCGGTGGTCGAGGACGTGCCAGGCGTGACGCGTGACCGGGTCTCGTACGAGGCCGAGTGGGCCGGGCGGGCGTTCACGGTCGTCGACACCGGAGGGTGGCAACCCGATGCGCGCGGGTTGGCGGCACGGGTATCGGCGGCCGCGGAGCTCGCGGTGCAGGCCGCCGACGTCGTACTCCTGGTCGTCGACGCGACCGTCGGGATCACCGAGGTTGATGCGGCCGTGAGCCGCGTGTTGCAGCGATCCGGGCGGCCGGTCGTGCTGGCCGCGAACAAGGTCGACTCGGCTCGGGCCGAGCCGGACGTCGCTGCGCTCTGGGGCCTCGGCGTCGGCGAGCCGCTTGCGGTGAGCGCGTTGCACGGGCGGGGGAGCGGTGACCTGCTCGACGCCATCGTTGCCGCGCTGCCGGCGGCGGTCGCGCGCGACGAACAGCCGGCCGGACCACATCGGGTCGCGCTGATCGGACGGCCCAACGTGGGCAAGTCCAGCCTGCTCAACCGGCTGGCGGGGTCGGACCGCGCGCTGGTCGATGCGGTCGGCGGCACGACGCGCGACCCGGTCGACGAGCTGATCCGCCTCGACGACGCGACGTGGCGGTTCGTCGACACCGCCGGTCTGCGCCGCCGGGTTCACGAGGCCAGCGGCGCCGAGTACTACTCGAGCCTGCGTACCTCGGCGGCGATCGAAGCGGCCGAGGTCGTGCTGTTGCTGCTCGATGCGGCCGAGCCGCTCACCGAACAGGACCTGCGCGTGGCCGACCTCGCGGTCGAAGCCGGCCGAGCGCTGGTGCTGGCGATGAACAAGTGGGACCTGGTCGACGAGGACCGGCGCGACCAGCTGGAGCGGGAGTTCGAGCGCGACTTCGGCCGGCTGGGATGGGCGGAGCGGGTGAACATCTCGGCCCGGACGGGCCGGGGGATGAAGCGGATCGGACCGGCGTTGGACGCCGCGCTCGAGTCGTGGCAGACCCGGGTTCCGACGGCCGAGCTGAACGCGTTCCTCGCGGGGATCGTCGCGGCCACCCCGCCACCGGTGCGCGGCGGCAAGCAGCCCAAGATCCTCTTCGCCACCCAGCCGGGTGTCGAACCGCCACGGTTCGTGCTGTTCACCTCGGGCCCTCTGGAGTCGGCGTACCGGAGGTTTCTCGAGCGCCGCCTGCGCGAGCAGTTCGGCTTCGCCGGTACGCCGATCGAGCTGGCCATCCGGATGCGCGAGAAAGGCAAGCGCGAGCGCCGGCGCTGAACCACTCGGGCGGTCGGGCCGTACTCACGGTCGGGCGCGCACCAGCGGCGCCGTGACCACGGAGGGGACGGGGAAAGCTCGTGAAACACCGCGGCACACTGGCAGTCAGCATTCTTCTCGGCACCGGCGTTCTCACGGCGAGCGCGACGCCTGCACTGGCGAGCGGCAGCCACCATGCGACCAAGAAGGGCACCGAGATCTCCTCGGTGACGACCAAGAAGTACGGGCGCGTGGTGTCCAACAGCAAGGGCCGGGTCATGTACTTGTTCACCGGCGACGGCCACAAGGTCTCCCACTGCAGCGGCGCGTGTGCCGCGAGCTGGCCGAAGGTCATGAGCAAGCACGCTCCGCGCGCCGGCAAGGACATCGGTCCGAAGCACCTCAGCCGGACGAAGAAGGGCCAGGTCACCTACTACGGCCACCCCTTGTACTACTTCGTGTCGGGCAAGAAGCCGGGCAGCACCAGCGGAGAGGACCTCGGCGGTTTCTTCGTGGTGTCAACGCACGGCAAGGCGGTCAAGAAGCCCGTGCACCACAAGACCGGCGGCGGCGGGGGTCCATCGGGTCCCGCGGAGGTCACCACCGGGATGGCCGGCGGCGTCGAGGTCATCACCAACAGCGCCGGTCTGACGTTGTACGCGCTGTCGAACCCGACCGAGCAGTCGACGTACTGGTGCTCGGCCGCGTGCTTGAGCTTCTGGGTTCCGCTGCTCACCAAGGGCGCTCCCACCGCGGCCGGTGACGCGATGAGCTCACTGCTCGGCTCGGTCAGCCGACCCGGTGTCGGCGATCAGGTCACGTACAACCAGTACCCGCTCTACACCTACGTCGGTGACACGTCGGCGGGCCAAGCAACCGGCGAAGGCCTGACCGGCCCGTACAACCCGCCGGATGCGCAGTACTGGTACGACGTCACGCCGGCGGGCGCGTTCAACCCGTAAGGCGCCAACCCGCGCGAACGGGTGCCTCGCTCGCGTCGGCCTGACGCCTGCGAGGCACTTCGGTAGCCTGCGCCGGTGCCCAAGGTCTTCCTCGCAATCCTCGCCTGCCTGGCGACCCTTGGACTGGCGCCGGCAGTCGCGCACTCGGCGCCCCGCACGACGCCGACCCAGATGATCGCGGTGTCGGGCAGCGGGGTCGGCATGTACCCGGCGTTCTCGACGTCCATTCATCGCTACGCGATCACGACCGACGACACGACAGCGGGCACCGTTCAGGTCACGGCATCGACCTCAGCGAAGTCCGGCTCGATCTGGATCGACGGCCAGCCGGTCGCGAGCGGGACGGAAACCCTCACCGGCTTGTCCTCCGGTGACGAGATCTCGGTGTTCATCAAGTCCTCGAAGGCGACGTCGGTGTACTCGCTGATCTACGTCCCGGCCGGCTTCCCGACGATGTCTGTCACGACCATGAAGGCCGGCATCGCACCCGGTTACGTCTTTCTGACGCCCTCTGACTTCACCGGCGGGACGCCGAGCTTCGAGACCGCGGTCGACAACTACGGCGTGCCGATCTATGTGCGAAAGGACCCAGGGGTGCCGCTGGACTTCAAGCGCCAGCCCAATGGCGACTATTCAGTCGCACGGAGCCCGGCGCTCGGCACCCAGAGCGGCGACCAGATCGACGAGCTCAACAGCAGGTTCAAGGAGATCGCGCAGTACCAGACCGAAGGCGGCCTCACCGACACGGACGGCCATGACTCGATACTCCTCGCGAACGGCGACCGCTGGCTGATCGCCACCGAGCCCAACTCGAACACCATGAAGTGGGACGGGGTAATTCAGGAGCAGAGCCCGACCGGGAAGGTCCTGTTCCAGTGGAGCAGCGGTGACCACGGCCTGGACGCGGTTTCCATGTTTCCCGGTTCGGTGGACTACGCGCATCTCAACTCGATCTGGCTCATGAAGAACGGCGACATTCTCGCGTCCTTCCGCCATCTGAGCCAGGTCATGGAGATCGCCACACACGCCCATAACGGCTTCAAGAAGGGCGACATCGTCTGGTCGCTCGGCGGTCGCTACCCGACGCTCAAGGCGGTCGATGATCCGGACCAAGGACCGTGTGCTCAACACTCGGCGAGCCAGTTGCCGAACGGCGACATCCTGATGTTCGACGACGGATCCGAGTCCATCGACGGGTCGGGCGTGCTGTGCCCGGACTACAACGACCCTGCGAGTGGGCCAGTTGCTCGACCGCAGACCCGGGTCGCCGAGTACAAGATCAATCAGACCAAGAAGACCGCGACGCTGGTCTGGTCGTTCCAGATCACCGGCCGCGACTCGAACTTCGAGGGCTCTGCACAGCGGTTGAGCAATGGGGACACGATGATCGGGTGGGGTCCCAACACCGCTGCGATCGCGACCGAGGTCAACGCCGACAAGCAGGTGGTATGGGAGCTCAAGGCCAATAACGGTCTGTTCAGCTACCGCGCTTTGAAGTTCCCCGCACCCGACAAGATCCCGCCGGTCGTCGATGTCACGACGCCGGTGAACGGTGCGACGTACACGTACGGCGAGAACGTCGACAGCGACTTCAGCTGTACCGACCGCGGCGGGTCGAACCTCCAGTCGTGTGCCGGCTCCGTGACCGAAGGAGCGCCGATCGACACGACGGCGTCCGGGACGCACACCTTCACGGTGACCGCCAAGGACGGCGCGGGCAACACCACGACAGTGAAGCGGACCTACCGCGTCGTGGGTTCGCCGTACCGGCCCGACGCAATGATCAAGCCGGTCGGCGGGCATTACACCGGAGCCAAGATCTACAACGCGATCAACGCGCAGACCATCACGCAGTCGATCTCGTCGCCGACCGGGTCGGCGAAGGCCGTCGTCAAGGTGTGCAACCGCAGCGCAAAGCCGGACCGGTTGGTCGTGCGCGGCAGTGCGGGATCGGCGAAGTTCGGCGTGCGCTACTACGACGGCAGTCGCGACATCACCAAGGCGGTCGAGGCCGGGACCTTCCGCACGCCGACGCTCGCGCCGGGCGCGGCGCTCACGCTAAGCGTGATCGCGAAGCGGACCACGCACGCGAAGGCGGGCAACGAGCGAAAGCTCAAACTCACCGTGAGCTCGGCACACGACTCCGGCCGCACCGACGCGGTCGCGACGGTCATCCGAGCGAAGCACTGATCGGAAGGACCGCATTTCACAAAAGTCGGGCTGACAGTGTCCTGGCTCAGGACATCGGAATGGGGTGTCTCAGGTCATCGGAATAGCGTGTCGCAGGTCATCGGAATAGCGGTGGCCGCTCAGGCTTCGGCATGTCGAAGCGTCGCCTTGTGATCACCGCTGTTCTCACCGG
>DATJSI010000021.1 GCA_035504215.1 Mycobacteriales bacterium | reverse complement strand
CGTTTGCGGCCCGCCCCGACCCTTTCCGCAACCGAACTCCTCGGCTGCCCGGCCTAGACCAGGCTGCCGACCAGCGTGAAGGTGACGGTGCCGGTGAACGTGCCAGCCTCGGTCGAGCTCGGGGCGTTCACGGTCATGGTGCCGGTCAGGCCGATCGAGCCGATACCCTGCTGGGCCTGCGCGATGTCATGCGCCGCGTTGCCCAGGCCCTGGGTGCCGATGTCGGTCGGGCCCACCGCCGGACTGGCAGCGGGGTTGGCGAATGTCGTGAAGTTCGACGCCAAGCCGTTGAACCCGTTGCCGGTCACCGGGACCTCGGTAAGGCCGGTGAGCCCAACGTCCTCGCCGCTGATCTGCGAGCCCGGGTTCGACCCGCCGTCGGTGAGATTCGAGGCTTCGGCCTGAGCCGTCCACGGAAGGTCACCGGAGCGGGTGTCGGTGATGAAGATGTCCTGGGTCGGGTCCGTGGCGCTGCCACCGAAGGTGTGGCTCGCCGTGAACGTCGTACCCGTGCTGTCCAGCGTCATCGTGCCGAGGTTCAACGGGCTCTGCGCGGTGTACGGCGTCGAGATGATCAAGACACCCTGAGGAACGGTGGTCGTGATCGTCTGGACGTCGGTGCACTGACCGCCGTTCGCCGTGGAGCACGGACCGTTCGGGTTCGCGTCCTGCGAGAACGTCGACGCCGTCGAGGTGGACCCGCCGCAGACCGTGAGGTCGGACGGTGTGAACACCGCGGTGATCGAGTGCGAGCCCGGCGCGTTGAAGGTGTTCGTCGCGTCGAACTCGTTCGGGGTGCCCGGCTTCGGACTGATCGGTCCGGCGACCGGCGTGGTCCCGTCGTAGAAGGTGACGGAGCCGGTGCAGCTGGTGTCCGCGGGGTACGTGACCGTTGCCACATAGTTGTTCTGGTCGCCGGCGTACTGGCCCGGTGTCACCGCGAGGTCCGTCGTGGTGCCCGGAACCGGAGGACCGACCTGGAACTGGGTCTGGCCGTTGGAGCTGGCGAGGCCGGTTCCCACGTACGGCGCGAACTTCGCCGAGAACGTGTGCGACGACGGGTTCGGTACCGAGTCGCTGACGCTCGCGGTGTACGGGCCGTTGCCACTCACCAGCTGCGGGGTGCCGACCGGAGTCGAGCCGTCGAAGAACGACACTGTTCCGATCGCGCCGGTGTAGCTGGCCGGCACCGCCGAGGCGGCGCTGACCGATGCCTTGATCGTCACCGACTCCGGGTTGGTGGTGGAAGTGTCCGGGCTGCTCGGCGTGGTCGACACGGTCGTCGTGGTGGCGTCCGTGGCATCCGGGTAGTTGCCGTTTGCTGCACTCGGGTAGACGACCTGCCAGGTGTCCGCCGACGGGTTGACCTGGATGTCGAGAACGTCGTAGTGCGTGGTGTCCGGCGCCTGGGTTCCCGCCGTGTAGAAGCGCAACTGGTACAGGTTCACGTAGCCGGCGGTCGATAAGGTGTTGGGGAACTCGCTGATGTAGTCGTTGAACGAGAAGTCGGTCGCTCCGCCGGTGACGAACGGAAGACCGCTGCCGGACACGTCCGCCGGAGTGCCCGAGGGTGCCGGGTTGTAGGTGCCGGCACTGAGAACGTCGCCGCTCCACGTCTGTGGGTTGGTGCCGACCTGCGGCGTGAAGGCGTAGAGCTGACCCTTGCTGTCGATGCCGCTACGGCCCTGGTGCGATGCGACGGCGTACGCCGCGAACGGCTGCGCGTCGAGGCTTCCGCCCGTGATCGGTACGCCGTTCGAGTCAAGCAGCGTGATCGTGCCGATCGCGTCGGAGTCGGGCTCCCACCCGACGTTGGTGGCGGCGGATGCGACCCCGCTCGAGGCGAGCACAAGCCCGCCCGCGAGCGCCAGGGCTCCCACCCCGGTCACCGCACGCCGGAACGTTTTTCTCACGGATTGTCTCCCTATTTGTGTCGAATGACTTGGACGATCAATCCGAAAGGGCGCATGATGGACGACGGGGCAGGGCCCCGGTCCGGTCCCCTTCGAGTCCTCTCCCCGGTGCCCGCTGCCAAGGTGTGGCACCGGGGAGAGGCTTTGTTACGTCGAGCTCCTGCTCAGGTTCGGATCAGCCGGAAGAGGCGTCGCCGAGGTCCTGGTAGTTGGGCGTGAGCCCCGCGGCTTCGATGTCCGGAGCCTGGATGCTCCGGGCGATCCACGAGCCTGAACCCTTGAACAGGTCGTTCACCCAGTTCTTCGTGCCGCCGGGCTGCGACGGCTGGCACTCGCCGTACGTCGAGTCGGGCGCGCTGAGGCACGCGCCAGACCCCGGCGTCAGGTTGAGGTCGAAGTCCCGCGCGATGAAGTACAGTCCTCGCGTCGAGTCATACACCGGGTTGCCGTCGTTGGCCTTGTTCTGGTCGGCACTGGGGCAGTTCGGTGTCTGGTCGCCGGAGGTGCAGCCGGAGATGAGCGCAATGTTGAAGTTGGACGCCGGCTCCTGGCTGTTCGCGTAGTACCCGCTCTGGATCAGCTTGATCTTGCCAACCGAGAACGGCTCGATCGCGTCCGCCGCGTCGTTCGTCGTCGAACCCGGCTGGGTCGCGAGCGTGATACCCGTCGGGTCGTGCTCCTCGCTGACCCGGATGCAGGTGCTGTTGGTCACGGTGGTGTCCGAGAGCCCGATGTCGGACTCGAAGAAGTTCCGCGTACCCGACCCGGACTGCGGGATCACCGGGATGATGTGGTTGTTCGACGCGCCGGCCGGAGCGCCGGGCACCTCGGACCACTCGACGCCCTGGTTTCCGTCGCAGTGGCTGTAGATGTACAGCAACATGGCACCGGAGAGCGGGAAGCCGTTGAAGGAGACGCTGGACTTCGCGATCTCCAGGTTGTCCGTGGCGAACTGGAACACGTGCAGACCGCCACAGTCCGTGATGGCCGCGCAGGCCGACTGCTCCGCGCCCTTCGGAAGCCGCGAGGCCCGGGCGAAGGTGATCGATCCGTTCGGCAGGCCGTCGTACCCTGCGCCGCCGAGCGAGTCTGCCGTCAATGCGGCGATACCGGCGCCGGAGCCGTCCGGCCGCTCGACCGGCTTCGTACCTGCTCTCAGTACCGCCGCGGTGGTGCCGTTGCCGTACAGCAGCGTGCCGGTCGAGTCATAAAGCGCGCGACCGTTGGCGTCACCGGTGGCGAAGTAGTTGTAGACCTCGTTGGTCTTGGCGTTGTTGTACGCCGTGTCGCCACTGGTGTCACCGCTGAACAGGAAGTCGGCGGCGTTCTGCACAGTGTCAGAACCCACACCAACCGCATCACCCGGCCGCGCCTGGGGATCACCGAACGCCGGCTGCATCGCAACGAGCAGCGCAGCGGTCGATCCCACGGCGCCGATCGCCAGGGCGGTTTTAGCCCTTTTGAACATGCACCCTCCTCGGGAGGCTTTACGGAGTCTTTCTCCGAACGCCGCTGACCCTAGGGAGGCCAACGGGCCAGCAGGCCGCTAGACGCTGAACAGCAGACGAACGATCAGCGGGGGCGTGTTTGAGTCAGAGCAGGTTGGGGAGCAGCCGCGCGGCGGTCTCCGTAACGACCCACACCACCGCAAGAAGGGCAGGAGTGCCCACCAGCCACACCTGCCAGCTCCCCCAGCGACGCCGCGCCCAGACAAAAGCCACAGAACCTGCTACCAGCAACTCGAGCCACAGCACCAGCGGAGTCAGCGCCGAGTCGTCGCGAGCCATCGACATCTGGTTGGCCGGCTGCACGGTTGGACCGCCGGACGGAGACGCCTTGCCCCTCCCGACCAGGCTGGCGTCGACGTAGACGATCTGGGACGGTGCCCAACCCCGGCGCCAGCCGCTTCCGACTGCCGCGACCAGGGTGAGCCGTCCCGCGCCGGTCGCCAGCGGCTGGGGAATCGGGTCGCCGGGCCGGCGAACGTCATTGACCGTGTACCGGAACGTGCCCTGACCGGTCGTGGCGGTGATCTGGTCCCCGGACCGCAGACTCGTCACCCTGGCAAACGGGGCCCCGTAGGTCACGCTCTTGCCGTAGATGACTGAGACACCGGCCTGTCCAGGGAAGACGGTGTTGACCTGGTGGCCGGGCCCGGACTGCAGATCCGTCGCCGAGGTCCCCTCGACGACCACCGTGTCCTTGAGCCCGATGGCCGGCGCGTTGATCAACGCGACCGGCGCACCCTCCTTGATCTGCCCGCCGACCGGCGCAACCTCATTGGCGAGCTCAGCCCTCAGCTTGGCGTAGAGGCCGCGTTGGGCGCTGTGCTCCTGGATGCCGCTGAGAGTGAATGCGTAGAGAATCGCCCAGATCGCGATTGCGAACAGCGTCACCGCAACGGCAACCGTGATCGCCGCGGACGCCGACATCGGCGCGGGCGCCGACCGAGGTTTACGCCCCGTCGGCTTTGCGGTCGAGGTCTGCTCGGCGGTGGGCTCGTCGTCCACGACAACCACGCTCACGACGGCGTCCCACGCCCACCGCGGTAGCGGCGCAGGAGCCAGGTGCCACCCGCAGCTCCGCCCGCGACCAACCCGGCCAAGGCGACGATCGGCAGGAACAGCACCCACGAGCCGACCGGGGACACCGGAGTCGCAACGGCTACCGGAGTCGGGGATGCGGACCCGGCAACCGTCGGGCCGGTCGGCGACGACGACGACGTGCCGGGTGACGGGGTCTTGACCGGCGGGATCGACTGGTTTCCGGAGGACGGCGGCGAGGACGGTGTCGAACTGGTGGACGTGCTCGGCGTCGGAGACGGCGACGAGGACGGCGCGGGACAGCTCGTCCACTTGGACCGGGTCTGGGCCGAGCTGGAGACGTCCGGCACTTCGCACTGCTGTGCCGCGACCGCGGCCGCCGCGCGCTTCGTGTAGCTGACCTCCGAGCCGAGGCCGTTCGCTGCTGTCATCGGCAGGTAGCCGGCCGCAAGCTGGCCGAATCCCGGTCCGGGCTTCTGCCCAGGTCCGGCCGCGAAGTTGAGGATCTCGGCATACGCCTTCGCATCCGGCGTCGACAAGCCCGCGCTCGGCACGCTCATCGAGACCATCATCGTCCCGGGATAGGCCTTCGACTCAGCCGGGCTGTTGCGCAGCTTGTCGTAGTCCATGCTCCAGCTGTTGTCGACCTTGTCAGCGGTCAGCGCCTTGGTCGCCGACTTGAGCGACGCAGGCGTGGGGTGCACGAAGGTCATGCCCTTGGCGGTGGTGAAGGCCGTGGTCGGTGAGACCGAGGATTGCGTCTCGAGCTCAGCGGTATCGAGGTCGTAGCGCTTGGCCTCTGACAACGTTGTGATGCCGAGCAGGAAGCGTTCCCCCGGCGTTTGTCGAGGCCCGGTGGTCAGCTGATCCGCGGCAGGGTTGCCGATACTGACCGAGCACGATGTCTTGGAGTTCGGCATCGAGAACTCGAGGTCGTACGCGATGCTCGACAACGTCAACAGCGGTGAGGCGACCAGAGGAAGGTACGGCGTTTGGTAGCGCGGCTGCGCGAAACATCCCGTCGGGTCGTGGTTGTACACGGCGTACGGAATGTAGGTGTCCAGAAGTGGCCAGATGTTGACCGGCAGCTTGAGGCCCTTGTACGCCGGGTTCACGACCATGCCCCATGGATCGGGTTTCCCGTCGATGAACGCCACCGCGGCCGGGTCGGACGCAATGTAGGAAGTCAGCGCGTGCATGACGTCGGAGTTCGAGGACAGGGCGATCAACGTCGCCCGAGCGTCGGTGATGATCTGGTAGCCGGACCCGGCGTCTTCCTTGGGAATCTCCGGGTTGAGGGCGCGAAACTCCGGATCCAGGGTGATGTTCAGCGGATTGTTGGCCATCCCGTCGTTCGCGGCGATGTCCGGAAGGTCGGGGTAGGACTCGGTCAGCAGCTTCGCAAGTAATCGCGGATCCAACTTGACGTTGAAATCCTCGTTGCGACTCGCGTCGTCAACGACAGTTGATATCGCAAAGCCGGTCACTGCTACCGGCGCGTTCACCACCGGTGGCCCGGCCTTGCCGGCTGGAGCAGGTGGGTAGCTGTCGAACGCTGCCGAAATCGACCGCTCGTTGAGCTCGTTGACCGCGGCCGGCTCGGCCAGCGGGATCTGGGTGAACGGCGTTCGCTTGGGATCGGTGCAGAATGCGGGGCTCCACTGCTGCGCCGTCTCCGTCATGAGTTCCGACCCGAAGACGAACACGCCGGGACGCTTGCTCACGACCGAGCAGTAGTCGGAGGGCAGCGCGAAGTTGAGCGGAATGGAGATCCGGTTTCGCCAGTTGGAGGCGGACCACCACAGCTGACCGGTCACCGACTCGAGCGCCATTTGGCCCGGGTCGCTCAGCTCGCCCGGGCCGTTCTCGAGGTGACCCGACTGGGTGTCGGCGTAATCGCAGTTGTCGATGTCCTGTTGGGTCTCATCAGCAGACCGGGCGCGCTCGTCACAGCTGATGCCGACGATCGGGATCACGACCAAAGAGCACTTGACACTCGCCGAGCAGCCGAGCGTCTCGTTCGTCTCGCTGCTCCACACCACGAATTTCGCCCGGCCGGTGCCGTCTGCGGCGGTGACCCCGAACGTCGTGTTGTCCGGGAACTCAGCACTGAAGCCGGCCTGCTCAGGGGACAGCTTGCTGCAGGCCTGGGTCGGCCCGCTGAAGTACGATTTGCCGTTTTCGGCCTTGAGCGGCTCGAAGTAGTCGGCCTCACCCAGGCTGTACGGCGAGCAACCGGTCGGAAGCGTCTTCGGTTTGTGAGGGAACAACCCGAGCTTGCCGGCATACCGGTCGAGCCGCCACGGCGGGAACTCGGTGCCCGGCGCAGAGGCGTTGCGCTCGATGTTGTACTGCGTCCAACAGTTTTGCTGAGTCAGCCGGTCCTTTGCGGGAACCTTGGTCGAGTCGACACCGCGGCACTCCATGACGACGACTGGGTACTCCTGGTAGCTCGAGGCGTTCGCCGAGTTCGGATCTGGGTCGATGTAGTTGGTCGGGTATGCCCCTTTCCAGGAGACATTGATCTGTTGCAGGGTGCGCAAACCGGCCGTCGCGCTGACGGAGACCGTCACCTTCTTCTTGACGACGGTCTGTTGCTTGCCGTCGGGAAGAATGTTTGTTCGGGTTACCGTCTTGCTCGCGGTCACGGGATGGTTCGGGTTCGCCTTGGCGGTGCGAGTCACCTGACCCGGCGAGCCGGATGCCGCCGCGAGCGGGCCGCCGACAACGAGGGCGAGCGCCGACGCACCGGCGGCGACCCGGCGTGCCCGAGCCCTACTCACCGGTCGTCTTCGCCTGATCACTTCTTGTTCAGCCAACGTCTCGCCAAGGTCGGTGGCACCACAATTGCTGCGAGAAAGAGCACCGCGGCGATAATCGCCAGCGGCGTACCCGAACCGGCTCCGGTGCCGAGTGTGACCGGCTCGGTGACCACGGTTCCGCCGGAGCCGCCGCCGGAGCTACCGACCTGCTGACCTGTGACCGGGTCGATGCTCTGGCTTCCGCTCGGCGTCGGGTCGGGGCCGCCGTTGCCGTTGCCGCTCCCGTTGCCGCTCCCGCTCCCGCTCCCGCTCCCGCTGCCGCTCCCGTTCCCCTTGCCGTTGCTGTTCCCGTTCCCGTTCCCGCCGCCCTTGTTCCCCTTGCCGCCGCCCTTGCTCGTCGTGGTGGGCGGCGGCGGGCCGGTGCTGTCGTTGTCCGTAGTGCACGGACCATGCCCAGCCTCGTCGCAGAGCGGGGGCTCGGGCGCGATCTGCGCGAGGTGGTTCTCCTTGGGCTTGCCGGCCACGAAGGTCGGGTTACCACACGTCGTGACGTTCAGGTTGCGCAGCGAGATGCCCGAGTCGGCCTTCTTCAGCAGGCCGATCTGCCGGAACGCGGCGGTCACCAGGTTGATCGGGAGCGCCGAGTACCCGATCGATCCGATCGGACCTTGGCCTTGGCAGATCGACGTGTAGAGGAAGTCGGCAAGGGTCTGCCGCTTCGGAGTGCTCATCGTCCCGTCGTTACTCGCCGTCGGGATGATGCCGTAGGAGTACGAGGACAGCGGGTAGGTCCGCTTGTCCGAGTAGCCGTAGACGTTCTTGAGGTTCTCGAG
>DATJSI010000020.1 GCA_035504215.1 Mycobacteriales bacterium | reverse complement strand
GAGATCCTGCGCGACCTGCTCATCGACCCACGCAAGAACTACCAACCCCGAGGCATCCCACCCGGCCCAGCACCCAAAAAGCGATAACCCGAACCTGCACAATGCAGGTTCAGGCCATTCCGATGTCCCGAGACATCACATAAGTGCCCCCGACAGGATTTGAACCTGTGACCTACCGCTTAGGAGGCGGTTGCTCTATCCCCTGAGCTACGAGGGCGGGGCGCCGGCAACGCCGGACCGTCGAGCGGCCTACCACGAATGGCAGCCACGAAACGACTTTTCCACAGTCTGCCAGGTTTATTGACGCGCCGAAGGGCACAACTCCTGCAATCGGCTGACGATGCGCCGGTCGGTGGTTACGGTCGAACGAACCTGACTGCTCTGGAGGGGGGCGGCCATGCTCGGCGACGTCAGCGTGCGGCCAGACGCCACTGTGGCGCGTCCGCATGGCGATCTCGACGTGGTGAACGTCGATGCGTTGCGCGAGCTCCTCGACGGGCTGTGTGCCGGGCCGGCCCGAACGATCATCCTCGATCTGAGCGACGTCACGTTCATGGACGTGCTGTCGCTCTCGGTGATTCTTGGTGCCGCGGACGCCATGCGCGACCTCGGCCGCCAGCTGGTGGTCGAGAACCCCAGCACCGCGGTACGACGGCTCTGCGATCTGCTCAACGCCGGCGACGTGCTGGACGCCGCCGACTCGCTGCCCTACATCGTCATTCCGCCCGCCTGCTGAACCGGACAGACCGGGCCGATTTGGCGCCGGCCCGACCGGCCCGCAATGCTGGAGTCCATGACCAGCGGACCGGTGGCGGCCGAGGGGCGACTCCTCGATGGCCGCTACCGGCTCGGAGCGCTGATCGGATCCGGCGGCGTTGCGGAGGTCTACCGGGCGGTGGATGAGCGGCTCGACCGCGGCGTCGCGGTCAAGCTGTTCAGGGGCGACGCAGCCGACCAGCTGCAGCGGCACGCCGAGGAGATGCGCACGCTGGCACGGCTGAACCACCCGTCTCTGGTCACGGTCTTCGACGCAGGGACCGATCCGGTGACCACGCAGCCCTACCTCGTCATGGAGCTGGTCGAGGGCTCGACCCTCGCGCAGACGCTGCGCAACGGCCCGCTCTCGCTCGACCGTACGACGGAAGTCGGCCTGTCGATCGCGGATGCGCTCGCCTACATTCACGGCCAGGGGCTGATCCACCGCGACGTCAAGCCGGCGAACGTGCTGATCGCCGACGGCGGCCGGGTACATCTCGCCGACTTCGGCATCGCTCGGCTCATCGATGCGGCCCATCTCACCCAGGCCGGTGACGTTCTCGGCACCCCGGCGTACTTCGCGCCGGAGCAGGTCGCCGGCGAGCCGGTAGGCCCGCCGGCCGACGTCTACGCACTCGGCCTGGTCCTGCTCGAGTGCATCACCGGTCGGCGCGAGTACGACGGCGCGCCGCTCGAGGTCGCCATGGCGAGGCTCAACCGGCCGCCAGAGCTGCCCGCCAACCTGCCGCCGGCATGGCGTGACCTGCTGGTCGGCATGACCGCCCGGCACGCGTCGTCGCGGTTGTCGGCGGCCCAGGTCGTCGACCGGCTCACCCGCATCAGCGCGGGCGACGACCGGACCGTCGCCATGGGCGCGGCGGCCACGATCGCGATGCCGGCAGCAGCCGGCGAGACGGTGGCCATGCCGATGGCGACGACCGTGATGCCGCCCGTGACGACAGCCACCCCCGTCCCGGCACCGCCGCGGCGTCGTCGCAGCCCGTGGATGGCAGTCCTCATCATCGTTGTCATCATCGCTGCGGGAGCGGTGGCCGGCGTCGTACTGGTGGACCGGCACAACAACTCCGGAAGCGGAACCGCGCACTGCTACCACAAGCCGACCCTGGCCGGGAAGCTCGAGTCCGACATGCGCCAGATCGAACGCCTGGTGTGTGCCCGATGAGGCGGTCGACGGCGGTCGCATCCACCTTCCTCGCCCTGAGCGTCGCACTCGGAGCGGCCGGGTGCGCGTCCGCGTCGAGCAGTGGCAAGATCTCGGTCGCCGCCGCCGACGCACTGAAGCCCTACGTTCACGCCGTCCGGGTCGCTGCCGCGGGCAAGCACCGCGGCCCGCTGCAGAGTGCGATCAACCAGTTGCGCTCCGAGGTGGACGCGTTGCAGCGGGACGGCAAGCTGAGCCAGTCGCGGGCGGTGAACATCCTCAACGCGGCGGACGCCTTGTTCACCGATTTCGTGGCGACGCTGCCGAGCCCGTCGCCGGCCGCATCCTCGCCGAGCCCATCGCCACCGCCGACCAGCACGAGTCCGGCCCCGACCGTGACTGTGACGATTACGCCGAGCACGAGCGGCCCGACCACCTCGCCACCGCAGCCGCCCGGTCAGACCCACACACCGCCCGGTCAGACGAAGTCGAAGGGTCCCGGCGGGCCGGGTGGTTGACCGCGGCCTCAGACGTCTGGCGGCCCGGGGAGGAGCTTTCCGGGGTTCATAATCCCGGCCGGATCCAGGGCAGCCTTGACCGCGCGCATCGCGGTGACGCCGACCGCGCCGCCGAGATCTGCCGTCACGATGTCTTGGTGCGCCGTACCGACCGCGTGATGGTGGGTGGCAGTGCCACCGGCGCCGGCGATTGCGCGGTTTGCGGCGGCCTTGGCGGCACTCCACTGCTCGATCTCATTGCCGGGTACGGCGCGGGCGAGCACGGTGAAGTACAGCGACCCGCCGGTCGGGTAGAGATGCGAGACATGACAGCCCACGAGCGGGGGTCGGTCGTCATGGGCCAGCGCTGCGGCCAACGCCGATCGCACCGCCAGATAAAGGGCCGGCAGCTGCGTCCAGGTCGTGGCCGTCTCCAGCGTCTCGGCGAGGACGCCGGCATCGAGCAGGGTGTCCCTCAGGTACGGCGCAGCGAAGCGATGCCGTTCCCACGACTGGCCCGCGCCGGTGCCGAGCGGCACCGCGTGGTCGGCACGGAGCACCCGTCGTACCTCGCGGCGCCGGTGGTGGACGTCGCGCCGGCCGCCTTCGTAGCCGACGATGAGCAGGCACCCGGTGCGCACGCCGCGCAGTCGTAGATAGCCGCCGAGCGCACGGCGCTGCCACCCCGCGGTCCCGGACATCGCCATCGAGATCCGCGTCTCGTCCGGGTCGGAGAGTCGGACGATGTCGGGTCTCGGACCGTCCTGCGCGAGCCGCCGGAGGATGCGCAGGCCGTGGTCCCAATCGCGCGCGACCCAACCCTCGTAGTGGGTGACATCGGGGAGCCGGCGTACCCGCAGCGTCACCTCGGTCACGACGCCGAAGATGCCCTCGGAGCCGAGCACTAGGCGGCGCAGATCCGGGCCGGCCGCGCTGCCGGCCACCGGTCCGAGCACCAACTCACCGCTTGGGGTCTGCAGGCGGCAGCCGACGACGAGGTCGTCGATCCTGCCGACCCCGCTGGAGGCCTGGCCGGCGGATCGCGTGACGACGTAGCCGCCGAGCGTCGCTCGCTCGAAGCTCTGCGGGACGTGGCCGATGGTCAGGCCGTGCGCCGAGAGGGCGCGCTCCGCGTCCGGCGTACGAACGCCTGGTTCGAAGGTCGCGGTCAGCGACTCCGGGTCCACGGCGAGCAGCCGGTCGAGCCGGCCGAGGTCGAGCGCGACCACGGACTCGCAGCTGCCGCGCAACGCTGACAGCCCGCCGACGACGCTCGTCCCGCCGCCCCACGGCACGACCGCCACCCGTTCGCGCGAGCAGATGCTCAGGACATCGGCGACCGCGGCGGTGGTTGGCGGCAGCAGAACCGCGTCCGGCGCATCCGCGGCATCGCCGCTCCGGCGCCGGACCAGGTCGAGGTAGGCCTGCCCGCCGGCGTGCCGGGCCCGGGTCTCGTCGTCGTCGAGAACTCCGGCTGCGCCGAGTGCCTCGACGAACAGGTTCTTTATGGGTGCCGGCAAGCGAGAGGGTGGTAGCGCGACTTCAGTCACCGAGACCGGTCGCTGCGGCGTGAGCGGGCCGAGCGCCGGCTTCAGAAGCGCACGCGCCGGCGCGCTCAGCTCGGGTTGCGAGGCTCCCCAAGCCGTCCAGGGGATAGAGTCCATTGCGCTACAGTGTGACATATGCCGTCCCAACGTCACAAGGCTGCTGCTACTGCCTTGGAGGTTGACCGGATGGCGTCCGCAGACCGGGACCTGCCCACCGCCGTCGCGGCGGCAGTCCGCGAGTCGGTCGCAGCAGTCGGCGTGCGGCGTACGACGTTGACCGATGTGGCCCGGCTCGCCGGTGTCAGCCGCATGACGCTCTACCGGATGGTCCCGGACGTCGAGACGCTGCTGCTCACCGTGCTTACCCACGACTTCGAGGCGTTGCTGGCAGACATCGAGTCCGCCACGTCTCGGCGGCGGACCGCGCGAGCGCGCTTGGTCGCCGTAGCCGTCGAGACCGCTCGCCGGCTGCCCCGCGAGCCGCTGTTCGCCCGAATCCTCGACGTGGACCCTGAGCTGCTCCTGCCCTACCTCACCTCGCGCCTCGGGTCGACCCAACGGCTGGCACTCGAACGCATCGAGCTCGCGGTCGAGGCGGGCCAGGCCGATCGCTCGATCCGGCGTGGCGACCCGACGCTGATCGCGATCGGTGTGTTGACGACGGTCGTGCCTTGGGTCGTGTCCGCGCGCGTGATCGACCGCCTCGGCCGTGACGATGCACTCGACGAGCTGGCCCGAGGGCTCGATGGCTGGTTGCGGCCATGACGTCCACCTACCTGACCGCCCGGCGGCGGAGCGACGATCTGGCGGCATTGCTCGACGGCGCGCCGGTCGATGTCCTCGTGGTCGGCGGTGGGGTCACCGGCGCAGGCGTCGCACTCGATGCTGCGAGCAGAGGTCTGTCCGTCGCGCTGATCGAACGCAACGACCTCGCCGCAGGGACCAGCCGCTGGTCGAGCAAGCTCGCCCACGGTGGCATCCGTTACATCGCGGCCGGCCAGATCGGTGTGGCGTGGGAGTCAGCGGTCGAGCGCAACCGGCTCGTGACGAGGATCGCACCGCATCTCGTCCAGCCGATGCGGTTCTTGATGCCGTACTTCCCCGACCGCCCGCGTGGCAGCCGGGCCGCCACCAGGCTGCTGTTCACCGTCGCCGACGGCTTGCGGGCGGCCTCGGACACGCCGGCCTGGCTGCCTCGTACGGCGTGGGCCGATGCCGCCGCCGTGCGCTCGCTGGCGCCCACCTTGCTTCCGACCAATGGCGCTCACGTCCATGTCGACGGCGCCTTGGAGGACGACGCGCGGCTCGTGGTCGCCCTCGCGCGTACCGCGGCAGCGCACGGCGCACGGGTTGTCACACACTGCCGCGCGGTGGAGCTCGCTGCCGACGGCGCGCAGGTTCGCGACGAGCTGACCGGCGACACGGGGGAGATCCGTGCGCGTGCAGTCGTCGTCGCCGCGGGCGTCTGGTCCGGAGGTCTTGTTGACGACGTACCACTCAGGCCGAGCAAGGGCGCGCATCTCGTGGTCCGCGCGGAGGCGCTGGGCCACCCGCGGGTGGCGGTCAACCTGCTGTTGCCGGGCACCATCAACCGGTCGGTGTTCGCCCAGCCGCGTCCCGACGGCACCGTGCTGCTCGGCCTGACCGACGATGCGGTGGACGCGATCGATGACGTTCCTGCGGTCACCGACGAGGACGAACGGTTCCTGCTCGGGGCGGTGTCGCGAAGGATGTCGCGACCGCTCACCGGCGATGACGTCATCGGCCGGTACGCCGGCCTGCGTCCCCTGCTCGGAGACGAGCAGGGCTCGACCTCGGCGGACCTGTCCCGGCGGCACGCGCTGCTCGATCGCGGCGGAGTGCTGGTGATCGTGGGCGGCAAGCTCACGACCTACCGCCGCATGGCACAGGACGCCGTCGACCGGGTCGCGCAGCGCCTCGACCACGGAGTCGGTTGCCGCACGATCGACCTACCGCTCGTGGGGGCCGCCGCCCGGGCCGATGGTCGCGCGCCACGACTGCAGCGCCGCTTCGGCGCCGAGGCCGACCTGGTGGCGCACGCCGGGCCGAGCGAGCCGATCGCCGAAGGAGTCCCTGCCCTGCGCTGCGAAGCCGCCTGGGCGATCGACGCCGAAGGGGCGGTCACGGCCGAGGACGTCCTCGACCGGCGACTGCGGCTGGATCTCGTGCCGGCCTGGCGCGCCGCCGCTGCGCCGTACGTCGACGAGCTGCTCTCGTCGAGGGGCTAGCGCTGCCGACTCAGCGGATGTGGGTGCCGCTGATCGCGCGGGCGATCACGAGTCGCTGGATCTCGCTGGTGCCCTCGAAGATCGTGTAGATCTTCGCGTCTCGGTGCATGCGCTCGACCGGGTAGTCACGGGTGTAGCCGTTGCCGCCGAGGATCTGGATCGCCTGCTCGGTCACCCAGACCGCGGTCTCACCGGCGAACAGCTTGCACTGCGAGCCCTCGGCGCCCGCGAACTCGTGCCCCTGCCGAGCCATCCACGCCGCGCGCCAGACCAGCAGCCGTGAAGCGTCGATCCGGGTCTTCATGTCGGCGAGCTTGAAGGCGATGCCCTGGTTCTCGATGATCGGTCGGCCGAACTGCTCGCGCTGCTTCGCATAGTCGAGCGCGACCTCGTACGCCGCCCGGGCGATGCCCACCGCCTGTGCTCCGACGGTCGGCCGGGTGCGCTCGAAGGTCGCCATCGAGGGTTGCGACCGCCCGCTGCTCGCCCCTTCGCGGGCCCGGTGCAGTCGCTCGTCGAGGCGCTCCTTGCCGCCGAGCAGGTACCTGCCGGGGAGCCGGACGTCGTCAAGAACGACCTCGGCGGTATGCGACGCGCGGATGCCGTGCTTCTTGAACTTCTGGCCCTGGCTCAGCCCTCTGGTGCCGGGTGGCACCGCGAACGACGCCTGCCCGCGGGTGCCGAGCGTCGGGTCCACGCTCGCGACCACGACGTGCCAGTCCGCGATCCCGCCGTTGGTCGCCCAGGTCTTGGTGCCGTTGAGCACCCATTCGTCGTTGGCTTGGTCGTAGACAGCGCGGGTCTTCATCGCGCCGACGTCGCTGCCGGCATCCGGTTCCGAAGAACAGAACGCGCCGAGCTTCGGCTCCTCGGCGGTGCCGTACATCGCCGCGACGAACTCGCCGATCTGCTCCGGTGTGCCGTTCGCGCTCACCGCGGCGGCAGCCAGCCCGGTGCCCATCAGCGACAGCCCGATGCCGGCGTCGCCCCAGAACAGCTCCTCGGAAGCGATCACCATGCCGAGGCCGGTGTCGTCGAACCACTGCTGAGCCATGAAGTCGAGGGAGTAGATCCCGACCTTCGCGGCCTCCTTGATCACCGGCCAGGGTGTCTCTTCGCGTTCGTCCCACTCGTGGGCGGCCGGCCGGATCACCTCTGCGGCAAAGTCGTGCAGCCACTTGCGCAGCGTGACCTGGTCCTCGGTCAAGTCGAGGGAGAACTCGGCCACGACGTGCACCTCCTTGGATCGAACCGGCTTCGGATCCAGTGTGACGCACGGGCAGTTTGGGCGGAGCCGCGCGGGCTGACACTATGCACGCCGTGAAGGTCGTTGCGTCGTACGCCGTGAAGGGCGGGGTCGGCAAGACCGCGGCCGCGGTCAACCTGGCCTGGCTGTCGGCCCAGGATGGCTACCGCACGCTGTTGTGGGATCTCGACTCGCAGGCCGGCGCGACCTTCCTGCTGCGTGGCAAGTCGAAGGTGAAGGGTGGCAGTCGCCGCCTGTTGCAAGGCAAGAGCGACGCCCTGCGTGCGGTGCGGGCTACCCCGGACCGTGGCCTCGACCTGCTGCCGGCGGATACGACGTACGCCGGAACCGATGTCGATCTCGGCGCGATGAAGCGCAGCGAGCAGCGGATCGCGAGGGTGCTGAGCGGCTTCAAGGACGACTACGACGTCGTGATCCTCGACTGCCCGGCCGGGCTTTCCCTGCTCTCGACCAACGTGGTCAGTGCCGCGGACCTCGTGCTCGTGCCGATCGTGCCGTCGCCACTGTCACTGCGAACCCTCGACCACGTGGTCGATCTGGCCAACCAGACCAAGAGCCGGGCGGTCGTGCTGGCCTTCCTGTCGATGGTCGAACGCCGCCGGGCCTTGCACCGTGACGTCGTCGACCTGCTGCACGGGCGGTACGCCGACGTCGCGCGAGCGGTCGTGCCGAGCAGCGCGCTGATCGAACGGATGGGCCAGCGCCGGCGGCCGGTCGTGGCCACCTCGCCCGAGAGCGTGGCCGCCGCCGCGTATCGAGATCTCTGGGCCGAGGTCCGCACCCGCTTGGGAGTCAGCCGGGCAGGGGAGTCGCCGTCCGGCTAGGTCGTTCATCCGGCGTTAACCTCTCGTTCGCCTACCCCTAGGGTATGGAGCGTGCGCCTACGGCTGACGCCCCGCGAGACGGTTTTCTACGACATGTTCGCCACCGCAGGGAACAACCTGCTGGAGGGCGCCCGTGTCCTCGAGCAGCTGCTGACGGTCTCCCGGCCGGGCCGTGCTGTGCTGGCCAAACAGCTGAGCGATCTCGAACATGTCGGAGACGACCGCACCCACCAGATCATGCGCGAGGTCAACTCGACCTTCGTGACGCCGTTTGATCGCGAGGACATCTACCGGCTGGCCAGCCGGCTCGACGACGTCCTCGACTTCTTCGAGGCGGCGGGCGACCTCGTGGTTCTCTACGACCTCGAGATCCTGCCCCTCGAGATGCCTCGCATGGCCGAGATCCTGGTGCGTGGTGCGGAGCTCACCGCCGGCGCGATGCCGCGACTGCGCTCTCTGGAGAACCTCAGCGACTACTGGATCGAGGTCAACCGGCTCGAGGACGACGCCGACCGGCTGTACCGAAGGTTCGTGGCGCGCCTGTTCGGCGGTGACTTCGATGCACTCACGGTCATGAAGCTCAAGGAGATCGCCGAGCAGCTCGAAGGTGCCGCCGACGCGCTGGAGAACGTCGCGAACACCGTCGAGACGATCGCCGTCAAAGAGTCCTGAGCCGCTCCCTTGGAGACCGTCGGCCTGGTCGTGCTGATCGTCGTTGCCCTCGGCTTCGACTACACCAACGGTTTCCACGACGCGGCGAACGCGATTGCGACGTCGGTGTCGACCCGCGCGTTGAGCCCGCGCGCCGCTCTCACCCTTGCCGCGATCTTCAACCTGTTGGGGTCGCTCGTTTCGACCAAGGTGGCGAACACCGTCGGGGGCATCATCTCGGCACCGGCGACCGCAGAGGGCCTGACCGTCGTCTTCGCGGCAGTCGTTGGTGCGACCATCTGGAACCTGATCACGTGGTACTTCGGGCTGCCCTCGTCCTCGTCCCATGCCCTGATCGGCGGCCTGTGCGGGGCGGCAATCGCTTCGAGTGGCCATGTGAAGTGGAACGCGGTCGTACAGAAGGTCGTCATACCGATGGTGCTGTCGCCGGTCGTCGGCTTCGTGCTCGCGTTCATCGTGATGCTCATCGTGCTGTGGGGGTTGCGCGGGGTGAAGCCGCGCGAGGCCAACGTCGGCTTCCGGATCGGGCAATGGGGATCCTCAGCCGCGATGGCCTTCGGCCACGGGCTCCAGGACGCGCAGAAAACCATGGGGGTGATCGCCCTCGCGCTGGTCGTGACTCACCACCTGTCGGTGTTCATGGTTCCGATCTGGGTGAAAGTGCTGTGCGCGATGGCGATCAGCGCCGGTACGGCGTCGGGCGGCTGGCGGATCATGCGCACACTCGGCCGCCGCGTCTACAAGCTGGACAACGCCTCCGCCTTCGTTGCGCAGTCGGTGGCCTCGGCGGTCCTGCTCACAACCGCCTATGTGTACGCGGCTCCGATCTCCACCACGCACGTCATCACGTCGTCGGTGATGGGAGCCGGTGCCACCCGGAGGATGTCCGCGGTTCGATGGGGAGTGGCCGGGAACATCCTGCTGGCGTGGGTGCTCACCCTGCCGGCTGCGGGTCTGATGGCGGCCGGGGTCTTCGGCCTGGTCCATCTCGTGGTCAGGTGAGCTCGCGGCGCTTCTCGCCGCCGAACAGCGACGGTCGCTCCGGCGGCTGCCGCATCGGGCCGGCATTCGCGACGATGACCGCGACCCACGGCAGGACCAGGGCGAGCACGATCGCCACTACCCTGATCCATCCGGTCAGCAGGAAGACCGCGAGGACGAAGGCGACCACCCGGACGCCCATGGTGATCAGGTAGCGCCGCTCCCGCCGCCGCCGCTCCTCGGCCGGGCTGACGGGCGCCGTGGTCACCAGGACCGGCTGGTCACCCTGGGCGGACACCCGTCCAGTGTGCGCCCTGCTCGAGTGGGCGCCGGCAGGGGCAGGGTGACGGGGCGCTCTCACCCGGTGGGACCTACCCGAATCGGCCGGTGATGTAGTCCTCGGTCCGCTTCTCAGTCGGGTTCGTGAAGATCTTCTGGGTCGCGTCTACCTCGACCAGCGCGCCCGGCTCGCCGGGCCCCTTGAGGGTGAAGAACGCCGTGGTGTCGGAAACCCGCGC
>DATJSI010000019.1 GCA_035504215.1 Mycobacteriales bacterium | reverse complement strand
CGCCACCAGGTCGGGGAAGCGCTCGTCGGCCGCCCGCTCCAGCACCCAGGCGAGCACGTCGACCAGGATCGACCGGTAGCGGAAGGGGCCGCCGTGCTCCCCGTCGTTGCCGAGGCTGGCGAAGTACTCGAGCGCGTCGCCCGGGCGCGGCCGCCCGTCGTCGGGCGACCAGCGGTAGACGCGGTCGCTGACCGCGATCTCGGCGTCCGGATCGCGGTAGTCCTCGCCGTATTTGGTGCCGGTGCGCATGTCAAGCAGCTGCTGGACGGTCGCGCCGCGAAAGGAGGTGGCCTTCAACTCCGGGACGATGCTGTCGACGTTCGCGGTCACGTCGAGCGCGCCGCGGCCGGCCAGCGCGCCCGCCACGAGGCCGGTGATCGACTTGGAGACCGACATGAGCAGGTGCGGCGTGCCGGGGCGGAGGCCGTTGCGGTACTGCTCGGTGACGATCGCGCCCCGATGGAGGACGAGGAAGCCGTCGGTGTAGGTGTCGTCGAGCAGGCCGCCCACGGTCAGCTCGCCCTGCTCGGTCGAGAACCGCAGCCCGCTCAGGTCCCGCTCGTCGCGCTCGAGTTCCCAGACCGGACCGTCACCACGCGGGATCGCGGCAGTCGGTATGAGCTCGCGGACGTGCTGAAACGCCCACCGGTTATAGGGACCCTGCTGCCAATTCTCCAGCGTGACGAGCCGCTCCGCCGTGAACGGCGGTGATCCGACCATCAGCTGCGGCTTATCTGATCGTGGTTCTTCCCCTGCCCCCATCGACACAAAATAGCAGCTAATAGATCACGGTAGAACTCCCCAAGAAACTTATTAGGACCGATAAGCCGGGTGGTGTAATCTCAGCTCGTGTCTGCCCTGCAGTTCATCGCTTCGCTCGCGAACTCTCTTGCGTGGCCGATCGCCGTGGTGGTCGCAGCGATAGTGCTGCGCGAACAGCTTCGCGATGCCTTTGGGCGGATACAGAGTCTCAAATTGCCCTGGGGCGAAGCGACCTTCGCCACGCTCGCGCCTTATGAGCAGGCGCTGGCCGTCGCGGCGAAGAATGCGGACTCGCCTGAAGACGCCGCCGTGGTCAGGCGCGAGGCGACGGCGTTCGGCGTCCTCGAGGAACTGGCGGCGACGGCGCCCGCGCAGGCGGTCATCGATGCCTGGGGGCTGCTTGAGTACCAGCTCAACATGGCCTCCGATCGGATAGCGCCGAACCAGCCGCACGGCTGGCCGCAGGTGGCGCTGAACCTGGAGAGGCTGGACAACTGGCCGCTGCTGTCCCCGGCGATCGGCGAACTGCGGCGGCTGCGCGACTACACGGTCGAATCCAGCTGGCCGCCGTCGACGGCGGACGCGGTCCGCTACGTATCGCTGGCGCAGGATCTGGCGACCACGCTGCGGACCTCGGTCATATCCGAATGCGGCGACGAGGTTAGCGGTGCCAGATGAGCGAAACCCAAGGACCGGCCCCGGCAGGCAGCCACGACCACGCGCGGCTACGGGAACGGCAACTCGAGCTGACGCTGGCGACTGACCAGCGAATCATCGACCATACGAATACGCTGGCGGAAACACTTCATTTCATCGTCACCGAGACTCAGCAGATACTCAACGCCTCGCATGTTGACATCTTGTTCGAGTACGCGGACGGGCTGCGCAATGAGATCTCATCCGACCCGGCCGAGTTCGGTCATTTCGTGCCGATCGACAGCTCGATTTCCGGGCTTGTGCTGTCGAACCACCGGCCGGTCCTGGTAAACGATCTGCATAGTGATCCTCAGCTGCGCCAACGGTATTTCCCGCGGGTGGGGGAATCAGATCCGGCCGCCACTGTGCCGGGGCTCAGCGTCGTCGCCGCCGAACTCACCCTCGATGGAGACGCGATCGGCGTCATCAACGTCGAGGCGCCGCCCGATGTGCAGTTCGAGCAGTCGCATCTCGATTTCGTCGAGGCGGTGGCCGGGCAGGTGTCGATGGCGATCAGCCACGCCGCCCTTTTCGACGAGGACGATTTCAGGAACGCCACCGACCGGCTGCTGGTCGAGGCCACCCGGCGCGACGGCGATATGGTCATGCGCGAGGTTCTCGACCGTATCCTGAGCGCGCTGAACTCGCTGGCCTTCGTCAAGCCGGACGCGGCCGAGATCCTCTTCGCCGACCCGCAGGACGGCCAGTCCCTGGTCGTCGCCTACAGCACCAACAACGCCGACATCGGGGTTCGGGTGGATATCGGCACCAGCGTCTGCGGCCAGGCCTTCCGCGGCGGCCAGACGGTCCTGCTGCAGCGGGCGTTCGAGAGCCCGGACTACCGGCCCATCGACCAGTCGATGCGGTGCGAGATGGCCATCCCGATTACCTTCGGCGGGAGCAACCGGTTCCCGATCGGCGTGCTCAACCTCGAGAGCTCGCGCGAGAACGCCTTCAGCAACGTCGGGCAGGTGCTGGCCGAGCGGTTCGCGCGGCGGGTGGTCAACGCGATCGCGATGACGAAGATCCGGGCCGACATCGACAGCGAACTACAAGACCAGCTCATGGTGCTCGCCGCCGACCAGGTGCTCAACGCCGTCCACCGGATCAACAACCACGTCGGCTCGATCAGGGCGATTGTGCGGGACCTGCTTGAGGATCTCGATTCGCCCAGCCCGCCGGACGCCGACGACCTCACGACCCGGCTCCGAATGATCGCGATCAATGCGGAGAACACGCTCGAGATCCCGGACGAGTTGCGCCGGCGGATCGGCACGCTGCAAGAGAGCGCCGACGTCAACGCGCAGGTCGAAGGCGGCCTGGCGACGGTCAGGATCCCGAAGTCGATCGACCTGGTAGTTGAGCTGGCGCCCGGCCTGCCCAACATCCCGTGCACCGCCCTCGACCTCGTCGTCGAGAACCTGGTCCTCAACGCGGTCAAGGCGATGCAGAACCAGCCGGGATCGCTGCACGTGACGACCTGGCTGGACGTGCGCCTGCCGCGGGAGCCCTTCATCGTGATCACGGTGCGCGACACCGGGGTCGGGATGACCAAGCGCGAGCTTGACCGGCTTTTCGAGCCGGGTCAGGCGAGCCGCCGTGGCAGCGGGCTCGGGTTCGGGATGATGTGGGTCCGCGGCTGGGTCCGTCGCACCCAGGGGCTGATCGAGATCGAGTCCGAGCCCGGCTCGGGCACCACCGTCAACATCCGTTTCCAGATCGACCCGCAAGCGATCGATCGAACCCCCGAGGGAGTCGACCAGCCGTGAGGGCACCCACGAGAGCGCTGATAGTCGAGGACATCGGCAGCTGGATCTACACGTTCAACCGGGCCGCGCGCCGGGCCGGCGCCTCCGAAGTGGTCGCCTGCGAGTCGTTGCAGGCGGCCAGGGAGGCGCTGCGGACCGCCCGGTTCGATGTCGCGATCCTTGACATCGGCCTCGACCCGGACGATGACCAGAACTCCGACGGCATCAGGGTGCTCGAGGCGATCCGCGAGACCGACGGCGACAGCACCCGGTGCATCCTGGTCACCGGGTGGCAGGGCGGCGACCGGATGGACCTGCAGTCGTACGCGCAGCAGAAGTTCGGCGTCGACTGGGCCTTCATGAAGGAGAAGTACGACGCTCGCTCGGTCATCGCCAAGCTCACCGAGCTGCTCGAAGGGGCGGCCGCGCGACGTCTGGCCCAGTCGACGCCGATGGCCAATCTGGGTGCGAGCATGGAACCGTTCCTGTTCGAAGGCCAGGTGCTCGACGCGCTCTCCCCGAGCGGCGGGGTGCAGACCCTCTATTCGCTGGCGTCACGACTGCTCAGCTCCGTGATCCCGCTGCTGGCGGAGAAGCCGGCCCGCCCGATGGAGAAGGGACCGGACGGAGTGTGCGTCGGCGTGTACTGGAGCCGGACCCTGTCGGCCGCGGTGGCGGTCGGCCTGGCTCCGGCCGACCGCTGGCCGGAGGACGCGGCGGCGGTGCCGGCCAGCCTCAGCCACCTGCTGCCGGCCGGCATCACGCCCGATCTCCTCGAGGCTGTCCGGGTACGGGACGTGGCGGGGCGACTGTGGGAGCTGCCTGGACTTGACAGAATCTCATTTTCCATGTAATAGCTGAGCTGTCGTCTCGGCTACACCTCAGCGTGCTCCTTAGAGCGCTCGTTCAGGTTAGGGGAAGGACCCGCGGTGGCGATCGCCATCAACTCCGCTGACACCTGCGTGCTGGATGCGCCGGCCAGCCGCCGCTTTTACGTGCACGTCGGCAGCCTGGGATTCCTCGTCGCAGCTCAGCCCTCGATTTTCGAGGAGGTGGCGTACGCTCTCGGGCTGTCCGGGGCGAGCCGCGCGCTCGATCAGGCGGCCGAGGACTGGGAGATGTTCCCGTCCTCCGATATGCACGTTTCGCTTGCGCAAAAAGCAGCCGATCTGCACAAGCTGGCGGCCGACGCGCTCCGCACCTCGTTCCAGTGCATCGTCCACATCGTCCCGGAGCGGTTCGGCTTCACCGAGTTGCTGCTCGGGCCGACCGAGCAGATCAACGCCTGGTGCTACGAGGACGGTTACCTCACCTACGCCACCGATGAGAACGCCGCCGCGATCATGTACGCCGAGACGGGCAGCCTGCGCGAGCTGCGGAGCAAGATCAGGCGTTCGCCCGACTTCGACCCGGCCCTGCAGATGATCAGCGGGCAGAGCCTGTTCCTCTACGACCACCAGGTGAAGACCGGGTCGCGGACGGCGACGACGTACCGAAAGCAGACGGCGCGACTGCTGCGCAACGCGGCCGGAGCGGCCATCCCGACGGAGCTCATCGAGCGCGTGAACACCGCGCTGGCCGACGCCCTGGACGAGTGCGTCGGCTCGTCAGTGCGCACGTTCGACGGGGAGTCGGTGCTCACGATGTGTCAGGACCGGGCCGACCTGATGGTGCGCACGCTACTGCGCGGGATGCCGTAAGCGGTCGGCTTGGCCGGGTCGGGCCGGCTTGTAGGGTCAGGTGTGCCTGACGACCGGAACGATCCCTTTGCCACCGCGGCGCTGCGCGGCCGGGTGCTCGACGCCTGGGCGGCGTCACCCGCGCGGTTCCGCGAGGACGCCAACGCGGAGGAGGACTACGCGCTCGGCGGGTACCGTGACCGGGTCGTGGTGGAGCTGGCGCAGAACGCCGCCGATGCGGCCGCGCGGGCGGGAGTGCCGGGCCGGCTGCGGCTGACGCTGCGCGACGGGACGCTGGTCGCCGCCAACACCGGGGCGCCGCTGGACGCGGCCGGGGTGGAGGCGCTGTCGACGCTGCGCGCCTCGAGCAAGCGGGACCACGGCGCGGACGGGGCGCCGGCGACGGTCGGGCGGTTCGGGGTCGGGTTCGCGGCGGTGGTCGCGGTCACCGACTCCCCGCGCATCCACTCGGCGACCGGGTCGGTCGGCTGGTCTCGGGAACGGTCCGGGCTGCTGGTGGCCGGGGTGCCGGCGCTGGCGGGCGAGCTTGAGGCGCGCGGCGGGCACGTGCCGGTGCTGCGGCTTCCCTTCCCCGATGGCGACCGGCCGGATGACCTGCCGCCGGCCGGCTTCACGACCTCGGTCGAGCTCCCGCTGCGCGACGCCGCCGCCATCGGCCTGGTCGCGCGGCTGCTGGCCGAGACGGGACCGGCGCTGCTGCTGGCGCTGCCGGCGCTGGCCGAGATCGTCATCGAGACCGACCAGGGGAGCCGGGTGCTGACCGCGGTACGGGCCGACGACAGGGTGACGGTCA
>DATJSI010000018.1 GCA_035504215.1 Mycobacteriales bacterium | reverse complement strand
GTTCTTCACGGTGTTCTCGGAGATGAACAGCTGCTTGGCGATGTCCCGGTTGTTCAGGCCCTTCGCGACCAGACGGAGCACCTCCATCTCGCGGTCGGTCAGCCGCGGCGCCGGCACCTGCTGGCGCTCGTCGCCGCGCTTGATCATCGAGGCGAACTCGGTGAGCAGCTTCGAGGCCATGGACGGCGAGATCAGCGACTGGCCGCCGTGGACGGCGCGGATCGCGGAGGCGACCTCGTCGATGGAGATCTCCTTGAGCAGGTAACCCATCGCGCCGGCCTTGATCGCGTCGTACAGATCGGCCTCTTCGTCGCTGATCGTCAGCATGATGATCTTGCTGCTCGGCACGGCGTCCTTGATCGCCGTGCACGCATCGATGCCACCCCGGCGAGGCATCCGGACATCCATCAGGACGATGTCGGGAGTGGTCTCGGCGGCGCGCTCGACCGCGGCCGCGCCGTCCTCCGCCTCGCCGACCACATCGATGTCGGCTTCCTGGGCGAGCACCATTTCCAGACCGCGACGGAACACGGCGTGGTCGTCGACGATGAGTACCCGGATCGGCTCCCCCGACATCGGGGCAGGCGGCGTCATTGCCGCGTTTTCTGTCCCGTCACTCACTGGCCCTCCACGAGACCCGTGGCCTGGATGCTGTGCTGCGTGTGGCCATGATTACACGAGATGGGCCAGGGCGGGGTAGTCAGACCGAGGGGGCCTGTCCGTCCTTCTCTGGCTCATGTAGGCGAACCACGCCGTAGTCATATCCCCGCCGCCGGTAAACCACACATGGCGCCTGGTCGCCCTCGTCGACGAACAGGTAGAAGTCGTGGCCGACCAGCTCCATCTCGAACAACGCCTGGTCCAGGCTCATCGGGGCGGCGAGGTGGATCTTCTCGCGTACGACGTACGGCGCTTCGTCCTCCTCCGCCGGCTCGCCCGGCTCGCCCGGCGGCTCGGCCGAAGCGACGGGAGGCTCGGCATCGGCGGCGGCGCTGGCCGCCGGTGGCTGCACCGACCCGGTGGCGAGCGCCACGGACACCGGGGTGCGTGCACCGTGATGCACGCGGCGGCGGTCGGCCGCCCGCCGCAGCCGCATGTTGAGCTTGCCGATCGCGAGGTCGAGCGCGGCCTGCTCGTCCGCCGCCGATGCCTCGGCCCGAATGACCGGGCCACGGGTGCGACAGGTGAGCTCGACCCGCATCCGCAGGTCCGACAACCGCGGGTTGCGCTCCTCCGCGATCTCCACGTCGACCCGGTCGGCCTTGCGGTCGAGCTTGGCGAGCCGGGTCAGCTTCTCGGTGATGCTGTCCCGGAAGCGCTTGTCGATGTCGGTGTTGCGCGACTTGACGACGATGTCCACGGGACCATCTCCTGACGTCTGATCGGGACTCATAGAGGGGCCGACTTCCGACCGTAGTCCCTCCGGGCGGACCGCCACCACGCCAGGTCAGGTCCGCCGTTGGGTCGCCGCGACGGTGGCCGCGCCGGCCACCGTCGCCCCCGCACCACGAACTGCCCGAGCCGCCTCGGCGAGGGTGGCACCGGTCGTCACCAGGTCATCGAGCAGGACGACGTCCGCGCCCGTGAGCAAGTTGCGGTACGCCGGACGGATCGCAAACGCACCGGCGAGGTTGGCCGCTCGGTGCGCCGAAGACAACCCGGCAGAGTCGGCGACGGCGCGGTCGTGCCGGAGCGCGGTCGCAACCCGGACCCGGGCGCCCTCGCGCCGAAGGAGTGACCCCGCCCGTCGGGCCAGCCGGAGCACGACGTCGTCGCCCCGGGCCCGGATCGCCTTGCGCGATGACGGCACCGGCACGAGCAGAGCCGGACGACCGACGTCGACCCGCGACGCGACCGCAGCCGCGACGGCCGTCGCGAGCGGGACCGCGAGGACCTCGGCCAGCCCGACGGCGCCGTGCTCCTTGTAGGCGATCACCAGTGCCCGCACCGGGTCGGCGTAATCCACGACCGTCCATGTCGCGGGCATCCCGCTGGGACACGGTCGTGGCACGGTTCGGCGCGCGCCACCGGTGAGCGCGGCCCGGCAGCGCGCGCAGGCCGGGCCGCCGTCCCGGTCGCATCCGGCGCAGGGCGAGGGGAACAGCCGATCGAGCAGCGCCACATCAGGCAGGTTGACGCACTCTCGCTGCCCGGCCGGGCGCCCGCGGCGCGCTGTGGAGGACGCGGCCCGCGGGTCAGCCTGCGTACGACGGGTCGGCGCCGGTCGCGACCGGCCGCCAGTGGGCGCCGGTCAGCATCCACACCCTGCCGCCGGCCGCGGCGAGGAAGGAAGCGCCGGGCGCCGCCGCCACCTGGGTCGGGTTGCGCGGGACGTCGGCGCCGCCGAGCGTGGTGCGTTGGTAGCCGTCGACGGTCGTCTCGATGATGGCCCGCCGGTTCTTGCCGACCGCAGCGGTGGTGACGATCTCGTTGGCCCCCGCCCACGCGAGGCCGGAGACGTCGGACGTCGAAGGGACGACCAGAGCGGGCGAGACGACGGTGGTCACGCCGTGTTGCACGGCCAGGCCTCCGACCATGAGCTCGGTGTGGCCGGATGCCCCGACGACCATCGCGATCCGTGCCCCGTCCCGCGAGACCGCAACGTCGCGGATCCCCGCCATACGCACGCTCTCGGGAACTGCAACCCGGTGGATCGACCCGCTCGGGGACACCTCCACCAGGTGCGACCCGGCGTGGTTCGTCTCGGCCACCAGGACATCGCTGTCGGGATCGAACGCCGGCGGGGACACCACCGCGGCGGTCAGCCGGGAGTGCATCGATCCGGTCGACGGCCCGACCACCAGGGTGGTGGCACGGCGACCGACTCGCAGCGCGGCCGCCATCGTGCCGTCGGCGCTGAGCGCCGGCGCCTCGAGGCCGGATCCCTGCATGGCGGGTGGTACGCCGGTCGACAACCCGTGTATCCGGCCGCGGTCGGCGAACAGGGCCCCGCGCGCGCCCGGCGGCGTCCGCGGGTCGAACTGGGACCACGACCCGACCGGCTGCACCTGGGCGGCACCGGGCACCGGCAGTGGCGCACCGTTGAGCAGCAACCGCACACCGGTGACCGACGACACCTGGCGCAGCGTCCACACGATCTGCGCGGACACCCGCTGCAGCTGCCCGCCGGATGCCTGCTCGATCGCCCCACCGAGATCGACTTCGGCGATCCCGTCGGTGCCCACCGTCACGTTGCCGACCAGGCCGGTGCCATGCGGCAACGCGTTGACGACACTCGCGCGAAGCGCCGGACCCGGTCCGTCGATCAGGTCGCGGAGCAGCGTGGTCGCAAGCCCGGCCGCGTCCGGCGGGACGAGAATCGGTTCGGGCACGAGCGCCGACTGGGAGCGATCGAAGTAGTACAAGCTCACGGACTGCAACGTGCGTTCCGCGTCCGCGGTCGACAGCAGGATCTGCGCGGGCAGGTGCGAGATGCGCCACTGTCCAGAGGCGCGAACGACCGAGAACCGCACCGGCAGGATTCCGGGATCGACCCGATAGTCGCCCCGACCGTCGACGACTCCGACCCGGTTGATGTCCACGTTGACCGTGTGCGTACCGGCATGAGGCGCCGGGAGCCCGTCGTAGAGCACGGCACCCGACGGCGGGTGCCAGCTCGTGCCGCTGGCCAGGTACAGCCGTGCGGTCGCGTAGTTGCCGTCGCTGTCGACGAGCGCGTTGAGGAAACCCTCGACCAGCTGGTCGGGGGTGATCCCAAGGTAGGGCACAGCCGGGTCTTCACGAATGTCGTTGGGCTCGACGTCGGAGCCCGGCGGCACGCCCCGCCCGATGTGCACCGAGCCGGACACGGGAACGCCTGCACAGCCGGCGGCGAGCAGCGCCGCGACCGCCACCATCGCGCCGCGCCGGGCGGCGGGCAGGCGCCGCGGCTCAGGCACGCACCGACTCCGGATCCGAGCTGCCCGGCTCGCCGGCTCGACCGTCGTCGGTCGGCCCGAGCGGAAGCGGGGACTCGGTGACCTTCTCGCCCACCCGCCACGGAAGGGTCATCCGGAAGACCGCCCCCTCGCCGGGCTTGCCCCAGGCCTGTAGCCAGCCGCCGTGCAGCCGGACGTCCTCGAGCGCGATCGACAGGCCCAGCCCGGTGCCGCCCGTGGTGCGGGCGCGAGCCGGGTCGGCCCGCCAGAACCGCCCGAAGACCAGCGACGCCTCGCCCGGCCGCAACCCGACGCCGTGGTCGCGAACCGTGACGGCCACGCCCCCGTCGCCGCCCCGAAGGCAGACCTCGACCGGGCCGCCCTCGGCGTGCTCGATCGCGTTGTCGACCAGGTTGCGCAGGACCCGGTCGATCCGCCTGGAGTCGGCCTCGACGATCACCGACGTGTCCGGCAGGTCGGTGGTGATCGTCGATCCCCGCCGCTCGACCAGCGGAGTGGACAGCTCGACGACCCGCGAGACCAGGCCGCGCAGGTCGATGGGCTCGACGTCGAGCACGGCCGCGCCGGCGTCGTACCGGCTGATCTCCAGCAGGTCGGCGAGCAGCAGCTCGAAACGGTCGAGCTGGGCTTGCAGCAGCTCCGACGAGCGGGCCAGCTCGGGCGGTAGGTCGACCGACGAGTCGTGCAGCAGGTCCGCCGCCATCCGAACGGTTGTGATCGGGGTCCGCAGCTCATGGGAGACATCGGCGACGAAGCGGCGCTGCAGCCGGGACAGCTCGCGCAGCTGCGAGATCTGCTGCTGCACCGTGTCGGCCATGCGGTTGAACGACGCCGCCAACGTGGCGAGATCGTCCTCGCCGCGCACCTTCATCCGTTCCTTGAGCCGGCCGGACGCGAGTCGTTCCGCGGTCGAAGCGGCGAGCCGCACCGGGCGCACCACCTGGCGGGTCACCACCGTTGCGATGATGACCAGCAGAAGGACCAGCGCCGCGCCGGCGAACAGCATGGTCCGCTCGACCAGACGCAGCGTCGCGACCTCACGGCTGAGCGGGACCAGGTAGTAGAGCTGGTAGCGCACGCCGCCGGACTGCACCGGCGCGCCGAGAACGAGGCCCGGTCCGCGCGTGCCATCGGCGTTCGTGACGGTGCTGTAGGTCCACGCCTCGCGGGACTGAAGCGACACCGCCCGCTGCAGCGACGCCGGGATGCTGGACGGCTCGATGTGCGGCCCGTTGCGCGGCTGGTACGACGGCAGGCCGGGCGTCACCGAAAGCATCACCACGTCGAAGTTCTGCTGGTCGGGGTCCGGCGAGAGCGCGAGCACCACCGCTTCGGCGGTGCGTTCCACGGCCCGGTTGTCCGACCTCGGCAACGCCGCGAACTGGCTCTGGGCATGATCGACGCCGGTGGTGAGCTGGCTGGTCGCCGAGCGCGTGGCGGAGTCGAGCAGCCCGGACCGCACCTGGTGCAGGATCGTCACGCCGAGCAGCACGCTGACCGTCGCCGACAGCGCCAGGGTGGTGGCGATGACCCGCAGCTGCAGCGAGCGGCGCCATCGATGCCGCACGGCGCCGGCGACCGCCGCGGGCGGCCAGCTCACGTCGGTCCGGCCTTGTAGCCGACCCCCCGCACGGTCACGACGATGTCGGGATGCTCCGCGTCGCGCTCCACCTTGGCGCGCAACCGCTGCACGTGGACGTTGACCAACCGCGTGTCGGCCACGTGGCGGTAGCCCCAGACCTGCTCGAGCAGCTGGTCGCGGGAGAACACGTGCCGAGGCTTGCGGGCAAGTGCGGTCAGCAGGTCGAACTCGAGCGGGGTGAGCGGGATCGGCGTGCCGTCGCGGCTCACGACGTGCCCCGCGATGTCGATGGTCAGGTCACCGATGGTGAGGATCTCGTTCTCGCCCTCGTCATTGCGCCGCAGCCGGGCCCGCATCCGGGCGATCAGCTCCTTGGGCTTGAACGGCTTGACGATGTAGTCGTCGGCCCCCGACTCCAAGCCGATGACGACGTCGATCGTGTCGCTGCGCGCGGTCAACATGACGATCGGAACACCGCTCTCGCCGCGGATCGCGCGGCACACGTCCACCCCGTCGGTGCCCGGCAGCATCAGATCGAGCAGAACCAGGTCCGGCTTCACCACCCGGAAGGCGTTGACCGCCTGGTCGCCATCGCTGACGAACGAGGGCTCGAAACCCTCGTTGCGCAGCACGATGCCGAGCATCTCCGCCAGGGCCGGATCGTCATCCACGACGAGGACACGCGCCTTCACCCCTCTATCGTCGCACCGCTCTGGGACGATGGCGGTTCCTTCCGTCGCGTCGGGGTGAGCAATGGCTGGCGACCAACCGAGGTCGGGCGACTGGGTGAGCCCCAGTGGGGGTGCCGAGCCGCCGCCTTACTTCGCGGGTGCGGCACCGTCCGGCGCCGGCCAGCCGCCGCCCGGGTGGTCGGCAGCTCCGCCCCCGCCGCCGCCGTACGGCTGGGCTCCCCCGCCGTCCGGCTGGGGCGCACCGCAGGCGCCGCGCCCCGGGATCATCGCGCTGCGCCCACTCGGTGTCGGCGAGATCCTGGACGGCGCGTTCACGACCATCCGGCGCTACCCGGGCGCGACCATCGGGCTCGCGACGCCGGTGCTGTTCGTCGTGGAGGCGCTGCAGCTGCTGACGTCGTACTCGTTTCTCAACGGCATCAACTCCGGCGTCACGACCTCCAACGACGTCAACGTCACCAACATCACCAACGCCATCGGGCAGGTGCTCACGGTCGACAGCATCGTCGCTGTTGTCACCCTGATCGCGACTGCACTGCTGAGCGGGATCGTGGCGACCGTGGTGGGCCAGGGCGCACTCGGCCGCCCGATGAGCGCGGGCCAGGCCTGGCACTCGTCGGTGCCGGCGATCTGGCGGTTGCTCGGCGCCAGCCTCGCGGTGCTGTTCATCCCCGCGCTGATCGCGGCGGCGAGTGTGCTGCCGGGAGTCGTGATCGCCCTGATCGGCGCCGGCACTTCGTCGCATGCTGCGGTCGTCCTCGGCGTCGCCCTCGCGGTGATCGGCGGGATCGCCGGCTCGGTCTTCGCGCTGTACGTCGCCATCTCGCTCAGCCTCACGACACCGGCGCTGATGCTCGAGAAGCAGGGCATCGGCGCTGCGCTGCGGCGGTCCCGGGTCCTCGTCCGCGGCAGCTGGTGGCGGGTCTTCGGCATCACCCTGCTCGCCGGGATCATCGGCGCGGTCATCGCCGGGATCATCGCGGCACCGTTCACGTTGCTCGGCGGCGGGATGTCGGGGATCTTCTCCGGCAGCGTCACGACCCAGTTCCGGTTCACGACCCTCCTGCTCAGCGGGATCGGCGGGCTAATCGGCGGCGTCCTCGTCCGGCCCTTCACCGCGGCCGTCATCGCCTTGCTCTACCTCGACCGCCGCATGCGTGCCGAGGGGCTCGACCAGACCCTTCAGCAGGCGGCAACCGCCGGAACTCGATGACCGATCCCGGCCCGATCACGCGGCTCGGGGCGCAGCGGGCCGCCCGCCGCGAGCTGTCCAAGTCGATCTACCACCACAACGGCGAGACGCTGGCCGGGCGGGCGGTCCGAGCGGCCGCCCGCTGGCTTGACCACCTGCTGTCCCACACGTTCGGGAACGCGCCGGCCGGCTCGGCAGGCGCCCTGGCGGTGGTGGTCCTCATCGTGGTGCTCTCGGCGCTGGTCATCTGGCGGGTTGGCGTACCCACCCGCGCCGGCTCGGTCGGGGGCGTCTTCGACGCCGAGCCACCGGTGTCCGCCGCCGCGCACCGAGCCGCGGCAGAGCGCGCTGCCGCCGCCGCGGACTGGACCACCGCGGTCGTCGAGCGTATGCGTGCGCTCGCCAGGGAGCTCGAGGAGCACGGGATCGTCGAGCCCAGGGCCGGGCGCACGGCATCGGAGCTGGCGGCAGCGGCCGGCCGGGCGCTGCCGGACGTCGCTGCTGACCTCATGCGGGCAGCCGAGACGTTCAACCGGGTGGTGTACGGCGGCGCCCGGCCGACCGACACCGACTACGAGCGGGTGGCCGCCGCCGACGAGCTGATCCAACGCGCCTCGCGGGTCGAGGCGCTCGCCCGATGACCTCGATCGCGGCCGAGCCGCCGATCGAGCTCGGCGCCGTCTGGCGGCGGGTGCGCTATCCGGTCATCCTGGTCGTGATCGGCCTCGCGCTGGTCTCACTGTTCGCGGCGCTGGGAACGACGCCGTACAACCAGTCGCTCGACCCGCGCAACACCGACCCCGACGGGGCCCACGCCCTCGCCGCGCTGCTGCGCGACCGCGGGATCGACGTGAGCATCGTGTCCTCGCTCGCCGCCATCGCCTCCGACCCGAACACCGGCGTCCTGGTGACCGAGCCGGACGTGCTGCCGGACCGGGTGCTGGCCACGATCGCGCGCTCGACGTCGCCGTTGGTGCTGGTGAACCCGTCGACGAGCGCACTGGCAGCGGCCGGGCTGGACCTGCGCGTGGACACGAGCATCGCCGCGTCGACGCTGCCACCGGACTGCCCGCTCAGGGCCGCGGCGACGGCCGGCTCGGCGCGAATCGCCGGCGACCTGTACGCCGTGCGGCCGGGATCCACGGCGATCACCTGCTACCACGACCAGGGCGACGCGGCGCTGGTCGAGACCATCCGCCCGAACGGCGCGAGCACGATCGTGCTCGGGTCGGGTTCAACGCTCAGCAACGCCGAGCTCGCCGACCAGGGTGACGCCGCGCTCGCCCTCGGCGTACTCGACACCCGAGCCGTCCAATGGGTGCCGGGCGGCCTCGGCGCCGGACCGGCGCCACCGTCGCGACAGGGCTTGCTCAACCTGCTGCCGCCACGGCTGTTGTGGGCAACCCTCGAGCTGTTCATCGCGCTGGTGGTGCTCGCACTGTGGCGCGCCCGCCGGCTCGGTCGTGCGGTGGTCGAGCCGCTGCCGGCCGTCGTCCGCGCCGCCGAGACCGTCGAGGGCGCCGGCCGCATGCTGCATGCCGCGCACGCGAGCGGGACCGCGGCGTCGGCGCTGCGGTCCGCGAGCATCGCGCGGCTGTCCCGGATGCTGCGACTGGCTCCGGACGATGCTCCGGCGGCGGTGACGTCGCTCGTTGCCCAACGCGCCGGGCTGGCCGACCACGAGGTTGGCAAGGTCCTCTACGGTGGCGAGCCACGCGATGACGCGGAACTCGTGCGGCTCGCTCAGGAGCTGGCCCGCCTCGAAGCACTCGTCGTCGTCGAGGATGTGCCCCGCGAAGGAGGTCAGCAGTGAGCGAAGCCCAGCCGCCGGCGGGCGCCGCACCACGCAGGCGGACGGCACCGGTCGCGGAGGTGTCGCCGGACGCCGCCCGGCAGTCCTTGACCGCGTTGCGCGGCGAGGTCGCGAAGGCTGTCGTCGGACAGGATGCTGCGGTGTCGGGGCTGGTCGTGGCTCTGCTCTGCCAGGGTCACGTGCTGCTCGAAGGCGTGCCCGGGATCGCGAAGACCCTGCTGGTCCGGACGCTTGCCGCCACCCTGTCGCTGGACACGAAACGCGTGCAGTTCACACCCGACCTCATGCCGGGCGACGTGACCGGCTCGCTCGTCTACGACGCCCGCACGGCCCGCTTCGAGTTCCGCGAGGGTCCGGTGTTCACCAACCTGTTGCTGGCGGACGAGATCAACCGCACCCCGCCGAAGACCCAGGCCGCGCTGCTCGAGGCAATGGAGGAACGGCAGGTCAGCGTGGAAGGTACGCCGCGGCCGCTCCCGGTGCCGTTCCTCGTCGCGGCCACCCAGAACCCGGTCGAATACGAGGGAACGTACGCCCTGCCCGAGGCGCAGCTCGACCGTTTCCTGCTCAAGCTGACCATGCCGCTGCCCTCGCGCGAGGAGGAGATCGGCGTCGTCACGCGACACGCGGAAGGCTTCGACCCGCGTGACCTCGCGGCGGCCGGCGTCGCCGTGGTGGGCGGCGCGGCCGAGCTCGCCGCCGGCCGGCGGGCGGTAGCCGGCGTGCGGACCGCGCCCGAAGTGCTGAGCTACATCGTCGATGTCTGCCGCGCGACGCGCACATCGCCGTCGCTCGGGCTCGGTGTCTCGCCGCGGGGCGCAACCGCGCTGCTCGCGACGTCGAAAGCGTGGGCGTGGCTGTCGGGACGCGACTACGTCACCCCCGACGACGTGAAGGCGCTCGCCCGGCCGACGCTTCGGCACCGGGTCACGGTGCGACCGGAGGCCGAGCTCGACGGTGTCACTGCGGACGGCGTCCTCGACGGCGTGCTTGCCACCGTCGCCGTGCCACGGTGACAGCGCCGGCGGCGACGTGACATGGCACTGACCGGCCGCGCCGCGTTCCTCGCGGCGCTCGGCGTGCTGGTCGTCTTCGTCGTACCGGCGCGCGGCTGGTCGGTGCTGATCGTGACCGTCGCGATCATCGCCGCGGTCATGCTCGACGTCATGCTGGCGGCTTCTCCGCGGGCGCTCGGGTTCGAGCGCGACGGCGCCGCAAGCACGCGGCTGGGCGAGCCGGCCGACGTCGGGCTGATCGTCATCAACACCAGCGGCCGCCGGCTGCGCGGGCTGGTCCGCGACGCCTGGCCGCCCTCGGCCGGCGCGCGGCCGCGTTCGTGGCGGCTCGCCGTCGACCCCGGCGACCGGGTCCGCCTGATGACCACGCTCACACCCACCCGCCGGGGCGAGCGCTCGGCCGCCGGGGTCACCATCCGCGCGGTCGGTCCGCTGGGGCTGGCGGGCCGGCAGCACACCCGCAGCGTGCCGTGGACGGTCCGGGTGCTGCCCGCCTTCACGAGCCGGCGGTTGCTCCCGGAGAAGCTCAGCCGGCTGCGCGAGCTCGATGGGTCGGTGCTCGCGGTGGTCCGCGGCCAGGGCAGCGAGTTCGACTCGCTCCGCGGGTATGTCGACGGCGACGACCCGAGGTCGATCGACTGGCGAGCGACCGCCCGCCGCCAGGAGGTCGTCATCCGCACCTGGCGACCGGAACGCGACCGCCAGGTCCTGCTCGTGCTCGACACCGGGCGTACGGCGGCCGGGCGGGTCGACGGGGCGCCGCGGTTCGAGGCGACCCTCGATGCGGCGTTGTTGCTCGCCGCGTTGGCCCGGCACGCCGGTGACCGGGTCGGGTTGCTCGCCCACGACCGCCGGCTGCGGGCCGCGGTCGACATGACCAGGCAGGGGGACGTACTGCCATCGGTGCTGCGAGCGACCGCAGGCCTTCATCCGGTGCTGGTCGAGACCGATGTTCGCGCGACCGTCTCCCAGGTCCTGCACCGGTTGCGCCGCCGCTCGCTCGTGGTGTGGTTCACAGCGCTCGAGCCCGCTGCGATGCAAGCCGGGCTGCTGCCGGTGGTTGCCTCGCTGGTCCGCCGGCACACGGTCCTGCTCGCAGCGGTGTCCGACCCCCGGCTCGACGAGCTCGCCGCGGAGCG
>DATJSI010000017.1 GCA_035504215.1 Mycobacteriales bacterium | reverse complement strand
GCGCCCGCGCCGATCCTGATGCCGAGGCCGGCCGAGCCGGTCAGCGCGGCCATGGCGCCGGACGTCTCGATCAGCGTCTTGGACGGCACGCAGTCGGTGAGCACGCAGGCCCCGCCGAGACCGTCGGTGTCCACCACGGTGACTTCGGCGCCTAGCTGCGCGGCGACCAGGGCCGCCTCGTAGCCGCCCGGGCCACCGCCGATGATCGCGATACGTGGGTGTGACTGACTCACGACGCCTCATTCTGGCGCATCCCGGCCCGGGCCGTAACGGCCACGTCAGCATGTCGCGGCGCATCAGCCCACTTCCGGGTGCCTGGACCCTTACCCTGTTCATTCGTGGCCCTGTACGCGGCGTACGGCAGCAACATGGACTCGGCGCAGATGTCCGAGCGATGCCCGCACTCCCCCCAGCACGGAACCGGCTGGCTGGAGGGGTGGCGGCTCACCTTCGGCGGCGACGACCTCGGCTGGGAGGGCTCGCTCGCAACCGTGGTCGAGGACCCCGGGAACCGCGTGTTCGTCATGGTCTACGACGTCACGGAGCACGACGAGTCCACCCTCGACGAGATCGAGTTCGCCACTACCGGCCTCTACAACAAGATCCGGGTGCGGGTCGACACCCTCGACGGCATCGTCCTCACCTGGCTGTACGTGCTCGACGGCTACGAGGGTGGACTGCCCTCGGCGCGGTATCTCGGCCTGATGGCCGACGCGGCCGAGCTCGCCGGTGCCCCCGACGACTATGTCGCGGAGCTACGCGCCCGGCCCTGCCGGACGGTCGGGCCCTAGGTCGCACTCGCCGTTTCCCGCGGGCGCACCACCGCCTGCGCGAGGTCAGGCAGCGGTCCAGCCCGCACCCATCGCGATCCCGGTCAGAAGCTGCACGCCGACCGAGATGCACCGCTCGTCGACGTCGAAGCCGGACTGATGCAGGTCCATCGAGACCTTGCTGCCCGGTGAACGGACGCCGAGCCGGGCCAGCGCACCGGGCACGTGGTCCAGGTACCACGCGAAGTCCTCGCCGCCGAGGCTCTGGCCGGTCTCGCAGATCCGGCCGCCCTCGACCGCGGTGCGCACCGCCGCATCGAGCGCGACGACACTCGCCGCATCGTTGACGACGGGCGGGACCCCGCGCGTATGGGATACCTCTACCCCGACGCCGTACGGCGAAGCCACCGCGCGGATCACTTCCTCGAGCATCGGCGGCAGCTGCTCCCAGGTCTCGCGCGAGAGCGTCCGCAGGGTCCCCATCACGACGCCGGATCGGGGGATGACATTGGCGATCCGGCCGGCCTCGACCCGGCCCCAGACCAGGGCGACCCCGGCGCGTGGGTCCACGCGGCGCGCGAGCAGCGCGGGTGCGCCCGAGATGACCGCACCCAACGCGGTGACCAGGTCGGCGGTCAGGTTGGGGCGGGCGGTGTGACCGCCCGGGCCGGTCAACCGGACCTCGACATGGTCGCTGGCTGAGGTGATCGAGCCCGTTCGCAGCCCGATCTCGCCGACGTCGACCGTGGGGTCGCAGTGCAGCGCATAGATGCGCTGGATGCCGTCGAGACCGCCGGCGTCGATCACGTCGAGCGCGCCGCCGGGAACCACCTCCTCGGCGGGCTGGAAGACCAGCCGGACGCCGAACGGCAGCTCCTCGCGGGCGGCGATGCGGGCCAGGGCGAGGCCGGTGCCCAGCACGACGGTCGAGTGCACGTCGTGTCCGCAGGCGTGCGCCACGCCTTCGACCCTGGATCGGTACGACACCTCCTTGGTGTCAGGTATCGGCAGCGCGTCGAGGTCGGCACGAAGCGCAATCCGCGCGGGTGAGGGGCCGATGTCGCAGAGCAGACCGGTCCCGCCGGGCATCACGCGCGGCGAGAGCCCGACGTGGGTGAGCGCATCGGCGAGCAGGCCGGTCGTCCGCCGCTCCTCCCGGCTGAGCTCGGGGTGGGCGTGCAGGTCGCGGCGTACCTCGACCAGACGCTGGCCATTGTCGGCCAGGAACTCTGCAACCGTCATAGAGAGAGCCCCGCCGGAGCCTCGTCACGCATCTCGGTCATCAGCCCGTCCACGACCGCGGTCAGGTCGCCGCTCGCCTTCGCCGCGCAATCGCGTTGGCGTTGGTAGCTGGGTCCGACCTCGAGGATCCGCTTGGCCCGGAACAGCTCGTCCCTGCACCCGAGCCGCTCCGCGATCGGGGCCAGCTCGTCGATCAGCGTGCCGATCAGCTCACGCAGCGGCTCGGTGCGCCCCTCGTCGTCGACGATGAGGTCGGTGTCCAGCCCGTACCGCGCGGCGCGCCATTTGTTCTCGCGCAGCGTCCAGCCCTTCGGCACCGGCAGCGTGTACCCACGGTCGAGCTGGGTGTTGAACATCTCCACGAGGCACTGGGACATCGCTGCCGCCCAGGAGATCTCGTAGAGGCTGGGCAGCCCGTCGCAGATCCGCAGCTCGACGGTGCCGAACTGAGGGTGCGGGCGCACGTCCCACCACACCTCGCGCACCGAGTGGATGGTCTGCGCCGAGATCAGCGTCGCCATGAAGTGCTCAAAGTCGTTCCATCCGGACAGCTGGTAGGGAATCCCTGCTGTCGGCAGGCCCTCGAAGACCTTGCTGCGAGCCGAGGCCAGCCCCGTGTCGGTGCCGACCCAGTACGGCGACGAACCCGACAGTGCGAGGAAGTGCGGGATGTAGGCGGTCAGCGCATTGACGATCGGGATCGCCTTCTGCGGCGATCGCACCCCCACGTGGACATGCACGCCGAAGATCTGCAACCGCCGGGCGAGCCATTGCATGTCCTCGACCAGCTTGGCGTAGCGCGGGTTGGGGCTGATCTGCTGCGCGGTCCAGTCGCTGAACGGGTGAGTCCCCGAACACATCAGGCCGATGTCGCGCGTGGCGGCCGCGGCCGCCACCTCGGCAACCGTCGCCCGAAGGTCAGCCACCGCCTCGTCCACGGTTCCGCATACGCCGGTGATGACCTCGACGCACGACTCGAGCAGCTCGTGCTTGGCCTTGGGATGCTCGGCGCCGCCGGGGCCGGAGATTTCCTCGAGGATGTCGGACGCGGCGCTGGTCAGCTCACGGGATCCGAGATCGACCAGTTCGAGCTCCCATTCGACGCCCAGGCTCGACCGCGGCGACGAGGTAAATGCGATCTCCACGCAGGTACGCAACCACACCGACCGAGGGGGACGTCAACCGCTCGCCCGACCGGGCCGGCAGCGGGACGGGTAACGTACCCGTGATGCGCGTTCGCCTGGTCGCGGCAGCTGCCGCGGGCACGCTCACTGTCGCAGCCGGCGCAGTGGGCGCGGTTGCGGCACCGGCGAACCCGACTCAGCCCACGGTGGGCGGCCCGCTGCTGGCCACGAGGGGCGTGGTCGAGCGCCCGCTGGCCGGCGCGCCGCCGCTTCCAGCCGCCAAGCAGCTCCCCGCTTCGTCCTGGCTGGTCGCCGACCTGACCACGAACCAAGTGCTCGCCGCGAAGGATCCCCACGGCAAGTTCCTTCCGGCCAGCACGCTGAAGGTGCTGACCGCCGACACCCTGCTGCCGCGGCTGGATCCGAGCTCGAGCTTCCGGGTCACCTTCAAGGACGCGAACGTCAACGGCTCTCGAGTGGGTCTCGTGGCCGGGATGCGCTACACGATCCGCAAGCTGTTCACCTGCATGCTCGTCGTCAGTGCCAACGATGCTGCCGACGCACTCGCTCAGGACAACGGCGGGATCAAGAAGACCGTCGCAGAGATGAACGTCGAAGCGCATGCCCTGCAAGCCGACGACACGCACGCGATGACGCCGAGCGGTCTTGACGGCGTTGGCGAGACGACATCGGCGTACGACCTCGCGCTGATCGCGAAGCACGCGCTGACCATCCCTGCGTTCCGCTCCTACGTCGGAACCGTGCACAGCACCGTTCCTGCCCCGCACCACAAGCACTTCGCGATCTACACGCACAACTACCTGCTGACGACCTACCACGGTGACATCGGCGTGAAGAACGGCTACACCGTGCACGCGATGGGCACCTATATCGGTGCTGCTACCCGAGGTGGCCAGACCATCCTCATCACGCTGATGCACGCGTACCCGAACTTCTGGCCGATGGCGCGGTCGCTGCTCAACTGGGGCTTCAAGGCGTGGGACAAGGTGCGTCCGGTCGGCACGCTGGTCGGGCCGCTCGCGACCGCCAAGACCAAACCGGTGTCCCTCTCGTCGCCGGCGCCGAACTCGGAGAACCACGTCGTGGCAAAGTCGAGCGGCCACGCGGTGAAGATCTCGGCCCGCTCGCTCGAGGTCGCCGCGGCCACGGTCCTCGTGCTCGCGGCGATCGTGCTCATCGTCGTCGTACGACGCCGGCGACGGCGCTACCGCAGGTACCGGCCACGGCTGAAGCTGCCGCCGATCTGACTCGCGCCGCTGCTTGTCCCGGCAACGAAAAAAATCTTGATCGCCCGGACCACTGCCGCAACCGCCCGCGGACGTGTATTGTCCTCGCCAATCCGCTCCCCCCGGAGCGGCTGCGCTGTGCCGGTTCGGTACGGCGGGGATCGAGCGACCTGGGGTAGTTGTGGCACAAGGCACGGTCAAGTGGTTCAACGGCGAGAAGGGCTACGGGTTCATCGCCGTGGACGGCGGTAGCGATGTGTTCGTCCACTACACCGCTATCGAGATGGACGGCTACAAGACCCTCGAAGAAGGCCAGCGGGTCGAGTTCGAGGTCACCGAGGGCCAGAAGGGCCCGCAGGCGGACAAGGTTCGGTCCGTCTAAGCGCTCCGCTCGGAGCTTCCCGTCTCTTCCGGCCCATCGCGCCGCGGTTCGGTGCTGCCCGCGCGCATCGACCGTGGCCACAGCCGGTCCTGCTTGACCACGTTGACCTGGGCCGCGAGCAGCAGCACCACCGACTGCAGGTAGAACCACGACAGCAGCACGACGACCGTGCCGAACGCCCCGTAGGTCGCTTTCGCTCCCTTCAGCTTGTGCGCGATGAAGGCGGAGGCGATCGCCTGAAGGACCTCGAAGGCGACCGCGGCGAACGCCGCGCCGGCGATCACTTCGCGGAAGCTCACCTCGCGGCTGGTCAGCCAGCGGAACACGATCGCGAGCAGTGCGGTGTTGAGCACCAGCGTGACCGCGATCCCGAGGATCGTCAGCGCAAAGCCCACGTGCAACCCGATCGCGCCGCCGCTGGCCACGGACGTCGACACGACCGCCGTCGCCACCAGGCCGGTGCCGCCGACGGCGACCAGCCGGAGTGACCGGACGTTCTTCTGCAACCAGTTCGGACGATCCGTCTGCGGGACGCAATAGACGGTGTCCCAGGCGTTCTGTGCAGCCTTCGCCACGCCGAGGCCGCTGTACAGCGCCAGAACGACGCCGACGACGACCACCGCGACGCTGCCGTGCTTGGGCACCGGTCCCGACACGAGCGGCAGCTCGTGCAATGTCGAGGTTTCGATCCGGTGCTGCAAGTGCGGGTTGCCGTGAAGCACGAAACCGAGGATCGAGAACATCGCGAGCAGCAGCGGGAAGACCGAGAAGAACGTGTAGTACGTAATGAGGACGGCCAAGTTGGTGGAGGAGTCCGCACCGAACTTCTTGATGACGGCGTACGGGAACGCCAGCCATGGGCGCGCCTGTTGGATGTCGTCCAGCCGGGCACGCAGCCGGTCGATCTTCACCAGCCCTCGTAGCGTCTGCCCGACGGCTCGGTCGCCGGGCCGGGCAGCCCCCCGCCGCCGAAGGTGAAGTCACGCTGCGGCCGCCATACCTCGTCCGGCCCCTGCTCGAACAGCGTGAACCCGAACACCTCGAAGGTCGCGTCGTACGCCGACAGTGCGGTCCACGCGCGGTACAAGGCATCGTCCGGAAGGTCGTGCGCGACCGTGACGTGCGGGTGGTAGGAGTACGGGATCTCTCGCGTGAGCGGCCCGGAACGAACCTTCGCCTCGAGCTGCTCGCACTCGGCAATGCCTTGCACGAGAGAGACGAACACCACCGACGACACCGGCAGGAAGGTGGCCGAGCCGCGCAAGCGGATCGTGAACCGGCCGAACAGCGTCGCCACCAGCCGCAAGTGCTCCTCGATGGTCGGCAGGAAGTCGGGTTCGACCGGCGTCGGCGGCAGCAGGGTGACGTGCGGCACGATCCGGCTCGCGTTCGGATCGCCCAGCCGCTCCCGCCACCCTTGCAGCTCGCTGCCGAACGGCTCCGGAATCCCGATGGCGACGCCGATGTCGCGAGTGGGGGTCGTCACGGCCGGGCCGGAAGGAATCCCACCGCGTCGTACGCCGATGCCAACGTCTCGTCGGCCACCGCTCTGGCTTGCTCCGCTCCCTCGGCCAGAATGGCGTCGAGGCCGTCGACGTCCGCCAGCCAGCCGGTTGCGCTCTCCCGCAGCGGCGTCGTGAAGTCGATAATGAGATCAGCGACATCGGTCTTCAGCACGCCATAGCCCTTGCCCGCGTAGTCGGTTTCGAGGTCGCTGACGGATCGCCCGCTGAGGGTCGAGGCGATCGTCAGCAGGTTGCTGATGCCCGGCTTCGACGGATCAAAACGAATCTCCGTGCCGGTATCGGTGACCGCACGCTTGACCTTCCGGGCGATCGCATCGGGTTCGTCGAGGATGTCGATGACGCCCGCCTGGGACTCACTCGACTTGCTCATCTTGGCGGTCGGGTCCTGAAGGTCGAGGATCTTCGCCGTCTCCTTGACGATGTAGGCATCCGGCACGACGAAGGTCGGGCCGTACCTGCCGTTGAACCGTTGCGCGAGGTCGCGGGTGAGCTCCAGATGCTGGCGCTGGTCCTCACCGACCGGCACCTGGGCCGCTTGGTACAGCAAGATGTCCGCCGCCATCAGGACGGGATAGGTGAACAACCCGACGGAGGTCCACTCCTGCTTGGCGGACTTGTCCTTGAACTGGGTCATCCGGCTGGCCTCACCCGTGCCCGTGAGACAGCACAGCACCCAGGTCAGCTCCGTGTGCGCCGGCACATGGCTCTGCACGAACAACGCGCACCGCTTCGGGTCCAGCCCGGCGGCGAGCAGCTGCGCCGCAGCGATCCGGGTTCGGTGCCGGAGCACCGCCGGATCCGGCGGCTGCATCGTGATCGCGTGCAGGTCCACGACACAGTAGAAGGCGTCGTGCGTGTCCTGCAGGTCGACCCATTGCCGCACCGCGCCGAGGTAGTTCCCCAAGTGGAACGAGTCGGCCGTCGGTTGGATACCGGACAGCACGCGCGGCAGGTCGGCAGGCATGGCTCCCATTTTCCCTGAGTGCGCCGGCGATTACTCGTCGGCGGGTGGGTGTTCGGCGTTGACGACCGTCACGCGCACGCGAGCGATCCGGCGGCCATCCATCTTGGTCACCTTCAGGCGGATCCCGTCGAGCTCGACCACGTCGCCGCTTCGCGGCAGCCGGCCGAGCGTCGCCATGAGCGCGCCCGCGACGGTCTCGTACGGCCCGTCCGGAAGCGGTACGCCGATGGCCTCCTCGAAGTCGTCGAGGTTCAGCAGGCCGTCGACCTCGAAGTCCCCGCCACGAAGCTGCTTGGCCTCGTCGTCCGCGACGTCGTACTCGTCGCGGATGTCGCCGACCAGCTCCTCGATGAGGTCCTCGAGGGTGACTATGCCGGCGGTGCCGCCGTACTCGTCGACCACCAGCGCGAGGTGGTCGCCGTTTCGCCGCATCTCCGACATCGTCGGGAGGACCTGCTTGGTGTCGGGGACCATGGCGATCTCGCGAGCAAGGTCGGCGATCCTCATCCCCCGGCGCTGTCCGGCCTCCGGACGCACCAGGTCGCGAACATGCACGAAGCCGATCACGTCGTCGTGCGAGCCCCGAACGACCGGGAACCGGCTGTGGGGCGACTCGTGCGCCGCTCGCAGCGCCCTCGTCACGGTCCACGTGGCGTCGAAGAACTCGACCTCCGTGCGCGGCACCATGATCTCGCGAACCTGGCGCTCGCCCGCCTCGAACACCTCGTCGATCAGCTTGCGTTCGTCCCCGCTGAGCGCCTCGTGGCCGGTCACGAGGTCGCGCAGCTCGGTGTGGGTGATCGTGGTACGGCCGACGGCCGGATCGCCGCCGAGCAGCCGGACCACACCGTCGGTCGACACCGACAGCAGCCAGATCACCGGTCGCATCAACCTGGCAAACCGGTCGAGGGTCGGCGCGACGAGCCCCGCCGTGCTCGCGGCTCGTTGCAGGGCGATCCGTTTCGGCGCGAGCTCGCCCACCACCAAGGTGACGTAGGCGATGACCAGTGTGACGACGAGGAAGCCGACCAGCTCGGACGGCCGACGCGTCATGCCGATGTGCCTCAGCCCTCGACTCAGCGAGTGCGACAGAGTGACCGCGCCGAAGGCGCTGGACAGCAGCGCGGTGGTGGTCACCCCGATCTGTACGGCGGACAGGAAGCGGTTGGGGTTCGAGACCAGCGCGGCGATTCGCTGGCCGCGCCGGCCGCGCTCGGCGAGCGCACTGATCTGGCCTTCTCGCAGCGACACCAGCGCCATCTCACTCGCCGCGAAGACCGCCTCGATCAGGACGAGGATCAGGACGACGACGACGCTGACCCAGACCATGTGGTCCTGCGCTCAGAGATCGGCGACGTCGGCTTGCTTGCTGCGCACGGCCTCGGCCGCCTCCTTCAACCCGCTCAGCTCGGCGTCGGACAGGTCGCGCTCGACCACGCGGCGCACGCCGCCCGCACCGAGCTCTGCCTCGACGCCGAGGAAGACGCCGCTGATGCCGTATTCGCCGTCCACCCAGGTGCACACCGGCATCACGGCTCCGCTGTCCTCCGCCAGCGCCCGAGCCATCCGTGCCGCGGCGGCCGACGGCGCGAAGTACGCCGACCCGGTCTTCAACAGCGCGACGACCTCGGCACCGCCGTTGCGCGTGCGGGTGACCAGCTCCTCGATCCGGTCGGCGTCCATCAGGTCCGACAGCGGCTTGCCGTCCACCGTGCAAGCGCTGGGAACCGGGACCATCGTGTCGCCGTGCGAGCCGAGCGTCAGCGTGCGGACGGATCCGACCGGGACGTCGAGAGCCTCGGCGACGAAGTAGCTGAACCGCGCGGTGTCGAGCATGCCGGCCTGGCCGATCACCTTCGCCTTGTCGAAGCCGGTGACGTTGGCGGCGAGCGCCGTCATCTCGTCGAGCGGGTTGGACACCACGATGAGCACGGCGTCGGGCGAGTGTCGGGCAACCTGCTCGGCGACTCCCCGCACGATCTTGGCGTTCGTCTCGATCAGGTCCATCCGGCTCATCCCGGGCTTGCGCGGGAGGCCGGCGGTGATGACGACGATGTCCGAGCCGGCGGTCTGCTCGAACCGGGAACCGTCGGTCCCTGTCGTGACACCGACCAGCTTGGTCTCGAAACCCTCGATCGGGCGGGACTGGTTCAGGTCCAGCGCGAGCCCTTCGGGCTTGCCTTCGATGATGTCGGTGAGGAAGACCGTGTCGAAGATGTCGTACTCGGCCAGCCGCTGGGCGGTCGTCGACCCGTAGAAACCCGACCCGACGACCGTGACCTTCTGCCGACCGCCCGCCATCAAGACTTCATCCCTTCGAGCCGCGCGATGATCGCGTCGGCGTACTCGCTCGTGCCGACCGCGGTGGGATCGTCCCGGCGCGGCTTCAGGTCGTAGGTCACGCTCTTGCCCTCGGCGATGACCTCCGAGACGGCACGCTCGAGGTTGTCGGCCGCAACCGTCTCACCGACGTGGCGCAGCATCATCTCGCCGGACAGGATCATCGCGGTCGGGTTGACCTTGTTCTGCCCCTTGTACTTCGGGGCCGAGCCGTGCGTCGCCTCGAACACGGCCGCGTTCGCGCCGATGTTGCCACCGGGTGCGACGCCGAGGCCGCCCACCATTCCCGCCGTGAGGTCGGACAGGATGTCGCCGTACAGGTTGGGCAGCACCAGCACGTCCCACTCCTCCGGGCGCTGGATCAGACCCATGCAGGTCGCGTCCACGAGGTTCTCCCACGGCTCGATGTCCGGGAACTCCTTCGCGACCTCACGGAACACCGCCAGGAACAACCCGTCGGTGAACTTCATGATGTTCGACTTGGTGACGCAGTGCACGCGCTTGCGGCCGTTGCTGCGCGCGTACTCGAACGCGTAGCGGATGATCCGCTCGGAGCCGAACTCGCTGATCGGCTTGACGGAGATGCCCGAGCCGGCCCGGATCTTCTTGTCCTGCAGGCCGTTCAGGTAGTCGATCACCTGGTCGGCGACCGGGGTCCCGGCTTCGTACTCGATGCCTGCATAGAGGTCCTCGGTGTTCTCGCGGACGATCACGACGTCGACGTGGTCGAAGCGGGTGCGCATCCCTTCGTAGGTCTTGCAGGGACGGACGCACGCGTAGAGGTCGAGCTCGTAGCGAAGCGCGACGTTGACGGAGCGGAAGCCGGTGCCGATCGGCGTCGTGATCGGGCCCTTGAGCGCCAGCCCGGTGCGGCGTACCGAGTCCAGGGTCGCCTCGGGCAGGGGGGTTCCGGCGCTCTCCATGATGTCGATGCCGGCCTCCTGCTGATCCCACTCGAAGCCGGATCCGGCGGTCGCGGCCGCGGCTTCCAGCACCCGGCGGGTTGCTTCGGTCAGCTCGGGACCGGTGCCGTCCCCGGGGATCAGCGTCACCTTGTGGGTGGTCATGTGCTCTCCTGCGCTTGATGGTCGGGCATGGTGGGCCCCGCGACGCAGATTAGTGCAGCGCCCGTTGAGCGGCTCCCCTGACTGTCACCTATTGCTGTGCGCTGGTCCGCGTGAGGACGGCGGCTGTCGGGGTTTGCGAGCCCGGATGCGACTTGTCTACCAGCGGATCGCGGTGGCGTCGGTGCGGGTGCGGACGACTCGGCTGTTGTAGGGGCCTGTGCCGCCGTCGCCGAGGATGGTGACCTGCCAGAGCTGCCCAATCGCGATGGCTGGGCCGCTCAGCCGCTCCACCGTGCAACGAGCCACCAACGTTCCTTCTCGGTGGCCGCCAGACCTTGCGCCCCGCAGACACCGAAGGTCTCCCGGTGAACCCGCGTAATCTGACTGGCAAGCTGCTCATCACGTCGCGCCCGCGTTGACGGCGGGCGAGAGCGGTACGTAATAGGTGCTCGGAGCGATCGGGCAGCCCGCTTCGGGGAGCGTGCGGCAGGTCGGCTCGACCCCGAACATTTGCGGTGGCCGGTGTGTTGTCAGACCATGGACTGGCGAGACGCGATGAGCGCACGCATGACGCGACGGTCGTCGAGGCGGTCTTCATACTGATCGTCTGCGGGGCGTCATTGGCTGGCTTCGTCCTGTGCGAAGTTGGCATCTCGTGGCTCTTTGGCCTCCATTCACACGTGTGGCATGACGTCGGTGCTGCGGCCTTCTGCGTCGCGGTCGTCATTGCCGTTGGATCGGCCGCGCGGTTGAATCTCGATTTTTGCGATCGGGAAGGCCTTCACGAAGATCGATGACGCGTCGGTCAGCGGGAAGTCGCGGCACCTATCGTTCACATCGTGGACGATGATTCCATCGCCGTGACGCTCACGATGGCTCAGTGGCACATGGTCAACGAGGCACTCGATGAGTACGAGTACGCCGTGGAGCACTCGCCGGGTGGCGGTATCCGCCCTAGCACCCGGCAGCGATACCGCGACCGCCATGAGCGGCTGATGAGGGAGATCCCGCTTCTACAGCGAGCCGTTCGCGAACAGACTGGCCTTCCCGAGCTGTAGTGGCACCACTGTTCGCGAAAGCGGTCCCGACGCGCCCGGTAGAAAGCGGCCTAACCAGCCGCTGTTGGAGCTAGAAGCGGCGAACAGGCATGGAAGGCGACCGAGACGGGCTGAGCGACAAGATCGAAGGTCATGGTTGGTCGACGCGGCGCCCGAACGCTGACTGCGATCCGAGCGGGCGAGCCCAGGTTGTGGAACGCGTACTTGTAGTCGAGCTTGGGTGTCAGCGAGCGCAGACGAACCCCGCCGGCTGCGGTTTGACCGGTGAGATGGGAAAGCGGTTGCGCGGTAAACACCGTTCCGGCTGGAGCCGAGTTCGCGTCGAAGTAGGCCAGGTGCGGTGAGATGACCTCAAGCTCGGCTTCACACCTCGGATGGCCTCCCTGCCGCCACAGCGGGTTGTGCACTGTCGTGAAACGAGGAGTGCTCACTGGGGACGGCTGACCTGCGGTGACGTGGCCAGTGCACCCGGCCAGCCCTAATCCGATCCCGGCCATCAGCGCTGCCGCGCGGCGCCTCACCGTGCCCGATCTGATGCTGCGCAGCCTGTGAGTGTTACGCGGTCGGACAGGCGGCGTTGACCTACCCGACCCCACTCAGTCTCCTTGTCAGGTGTCCAACCACTCGCGCTAGTGACAAGCCTTCGGCGACAGGCCTACGAAACTCAAGGCTACGACCACTCTGGTCGCGGGTCAGTCGTTACGTGAGCCAGAGTCCAGGACGCCCAACGGGCCCTTGCCCAACCAGTCCGATGTAGAACGGCACCTAGTCGGCATCCGTGGCGAGGAGCTTAGAGGCTCGACGTACGTACGCTTCCAATGTGACTTTGCCATCCGACCTCGTTGACCTGCTTGAGCAACCGAGCCTGTGCTTCGTTGCGACCGTTATGCCCGACGGCGCCCCGCAACTGACCCAGACGTGGGTCGACACCGACGGCGATCACGTACTTATCAATACCGTCGACGGATTCCAGAAGCTGCGCAACCTCGAACTGGACCCGCGCATCGCGCTGAACATTGCGGACGCGGCGAACAGCAGCCGATACTTCAACCTTGGTGGCCGTGTCGTCGCGACCGCAACGGAGGGCGGCAGCGAACACATCGAGAAGCTCGCGCAGAAGTACCTGGGCGGTCCGTACCCCTGGTACGGCGGCAGAGATCAGGTACGAGTGATCGTCACGATCGAGGTCGACAAGGTCCGCGCCGTCGGCTGAGACAAAACTCACCTGACCCCGGAGCACGCGGACCGCAACGTCGGGACTGTTCGAGAACGGGTCCCCTCTTTGTCAAGACGCGCGTTTGTGTGCGGCGATAGCGTTGTCGGTGGCGGGTCCGGGAAGTGACTGATCCGAAGTGCTGACCGTGGGGATTGGGTCAGCCGCGCTGGATTGAAGAGCCGCCCCCGAGTGTCC